>JALWRB010000023.1 GCA_027077875.1 Candidatus Heimdallarchaeota archaeon | reverse complement strand
TGTAACAATTCCCTCTCCATTCTTTCGAAGCGTTCCAGTTCGGCTTGGTCATCCAGCACCTCATAGAACTCGACGAATTTCCTGATCAGGATGAGCTGTAGCTCGTTATCACCCATTTCACCTGCGATCTGGTACCCACGGTTGAGCAACGGAAGTACCTTGATGTAATTCTCCATCCTCGCGTAATTAATCGCTAGGTCACCAAGGACTTGGGCAGTCAGGATGGGATTATCGAACTTCGATTCCATGTAACCAAGTAGACTTTCTTGGATGCGGGCTGCCTCTTGGTAATTATTCATCTCCTCATAGCACATGGCTATACTCACAAGACAACGAGTTACTCCGTTATAGTCCCCTATCTCCGACAGAATAACCCTGCTCCTCTGGAAGTTGACGATCGCATCTCCAGGTTCTCCAGTCTCGTAACAGTGGATTCCTCGAAGATAGTAGTACTTGCTCTTGTCCACGTCTTCCAAAGAGTTAGCATTTATTTTGTCTAGAGTGTGGCCTAAGGCATGGATGTCCCCTCGCTGAAGATGCGCAGAAGCTAGCCGTAATACCACAGAAAAAAAATATCGATCCATGTATTTAATTCCTTCACTCAGAAGAGGGTGATTTGTCGGGATAATCTCCCTACAACCACTAACTTAAATTTGTTCAATACAAATACTCCCTGATGGCAACTTTGTACGACATCTATGTGACCAAGAACAACGGTATACCCCTGTTCACAGGTTGCACTGGTACCAACTACTGTATGACCCACCTCGGACAGCACGAGCTGGTCAGCGGCTTCTTCGCCGCCATGAGATCATTCGCAAAGGAGAGTTTCAAAGATGAGGATCTTCAGACTATGATCTTCTCCGAGATACGCATCAACTTCCTTGAAGACGATAACAACGAGTTGCTCTTGGCTTTCGTCCACGACATTACCGCTAATGATAACAGGATTAGGAATGATCTTAGGAAGGCACGGGACCTCTTTGTGAAGAAGTATGGGGATCACCTCGATGACAATCTCGTGGATCAACAGATCTTCGAGGACTTCAGGGAAGAACTCCGGGATGCGGGTATCATTGAAGGTAATCTTGGCAATGTCATCGAGATGGTGAAGTTTAATGAGAAGAAGGAGGAGGAGCAGAAGATATCACGACCGAATCTGATTTCTTGGCTTAGATCAAAGTTCAGAAGGAACAAGTAATCATCCCAATATCCAAATCCTCAAATGACTCAGAAATCTGCAGTCATGAATGAGATTCATACTCCTAGCAGTACTGCTTTCATCGTTTCTGACTGTACCCTCTGCCATCTTACCTCAGGCAGCTCGCGACAACAATGTCGAGTGGGATGGGATCTACCACAACTCACGGGACCCATTCTACAGAAATCCGGGGTGGGGAACGGACCTCACCGGGGCAGTACCCTTGGGTGAGAATCTGACTTTGAGGATTAGATCCTACAAAAATGACCTCACCGGAGCTCGGGTCAGGATGTGGGATAATGTCCAGAGGAAGGAGTTCTACTACGCTATGTCAATTGGATCTTCGGATGGGAGGTTCGACTATTGGGAGGTGATGATCCCCTCACCAGACGTAGCCACCGATATTTACTATGCATTCCAGCTAATAGATGGAGCAGACATCGACTGGTACAACGACAACGTACTGTTCTCGGTTTTCGAGGACAGGAGAGTCTATCAGACTGGGGGTGTCGGACAGGTCAGCAACATTCACTATAACGATGGCGACTACAGTGTGATCTACTACGACCCATCGTTCACCACCCCTAAGTGGCATAAACAGGGGATCGGTTACCAGATCTTCATCGACCGCTTCTTCAATGGAAACACCTCTAACGACCCGATCGGGGATGGCACTAGTGGTGATGTAACGTGGTACGAGTGGGATCAGAACGGCAACGGCTTTAGAGATTCCGACGAGCAGAGAGTCTACGCTTACAAACACAGACAGTGGAACGAGACACCGTTGGGAGGGAACGATTTCTTCGGCGGTGACTTCCAAGGAGTTCTTCAAAAGGTACAGTATCTCAAGGATCTTGGGGTAGATTTTATCTGGTTCAATCCATTTAGCCAGTCACCAGACAACCACGGATACGCGGTCGATGACTACAGGAGTGTTAATGCATATTACAGTGTCGTGTCCGGCAGGGACGGTGGTAGAGTGATCAATGACTTAAACAAGAGCATGGCGTACTTCGAGTACTTCGCTTCCGAACTGGAGAAGAACGGAATAAAGATCATCTACGACACGGTCCTCAATCACGCAGGCGCACAGGGTAAATACTTCCAGAGGTACGAAAGCAACTCGGTACAGGATAATCCTCTGGGATTCAGCGTGCAGGATTGGTATCCCGATACTGTCGGAGCGTATGAGAACACGGACTCACCATACGCCAGTATGTTCAAGTTTGGATCCTTCAATGATGTGTACGACTCGTGGTACGGTTTCAGGAACATCCCTACTATATTCTACACAGGGGACTCCCCAGCGATGGAGGAGCTGATTACCGGGGAGAATAATATCTTTAAGTTCTGGACAGAGAAGGGGGTGGACGGGTTCAGACTGGACGTAAATCACCAGTATCAGGATGGCCAGAATTCAGCACTAGTCAACCGTAAGATCAGAGAGTCCGTGAAGGCAAGCAACCCCGACGCCGTTATTATCGGAGAGATCTGGGAGAGAGCAAGTATGTGGCTTACTGGAACAATGAATGACGGGGTGCAGAATATGCCATTCAGGTTCAATACTATCGACTGGTTTCTCGGGAACTATGACGACTCTGAGTACACAGATCTCCTCTATGCAGTGCAGGAGAACTATCCGAAGGAGGTCTTCTACTCCCTGTGGACGAATCTGGGAAACCACGACAGGACGAGGGTGCTGAGCGCTTTCGGAGGTGTGACCGAGAAGGTACTGGCTGCATCGACACTGCAGTTCACCTATCCTGGTGTCCCTGTTGTCTGGTATGGAGATGAGGTAGGTGCAAAGGGAGTGGGCGATCCTGGCACGAGGGTACCCTATCCGTGGGGATCTGAGAATCTCACCATGCTTGAGCACTACAAGGCTCTGTCGAGGATCCGAAAGACTTACCCTGTGTTCACAGAGGGGAACTTCACCATTTCCCCGGATGGGAGTGAGGGTACAATCGTCTTCAGGAGGTCACTGGAATCAGGACCCTACAGGGACGCGCTCATCGCAGTCAACCGCGATGCTGCAACTAAGACAGCCATAATCACTGGGCTTCCAAATGCACAGTATCTAGACCTGCTAGATGGTAACAGGAGTTATACCAGCGATGCATCCGGGAGGATTGATCTCGTCGTGGGCTCATACGGGAGGAAAATACTAGTGTACGATGGTCCTGCATCTTACTTGAACAGCTCGATCGCGACCAGCACCAAGAACTCCGACGTGACAGAGAACACGGAGACAACTAGTACAAAGGCCACCTACCCTATAACTTTGACAGCTCTTCTAGTTATTTGTACAACGATACGTAGGAGAAAAAGATGGGGATATCGCGAGACATTGTCAAATTGAATCATCCATTCAAATACTTTTTATAATTTATTACCTGAGCTATATACGTGACCACCATGCATTTAATGGCAAAGGATAACTCCATGGTCAATGTAAGCCCCGAAATTGAGACTGAACTTGAGAATTTGCTCGGTGAAAAAGTGATATATGCCAACGAACCCAGATACTTTTTCAAGTTCCTTCCTAACCAGACCCAACCGTCCGTCGTGATCGAGTGCCACTCGGTCGAGGACATCGTGAAGGCGATAACATTCGCTAAGAAGTACAACCTCGTCTGTGCAATCAGGAACGGTGAGCTCTCAATACTCGGAGACGAGCTAGTGGACAGCGGACTCCTTGTGGATATCCCGCAATTCATCGAGATCGACAGCATTGTCACCGATATGGGCCTCGCCCATTCCTGAGTTAACCTTTTTATAATGCTCGCACAGTAGACCCTGTGGAATTTTCCTTCCTGCTACTCGCACTTTCTTGGATAACTGTACTTCTACAGTCCAACATCCTCCTCTATCTCACAGGTGGCAGAGTGCTTCTTAGGGTGAATCGCCTTATCCTGCCTACTCTCTTACTCTCTTCATCACTGTATCTTCTTCTCTATGGGCTGGATCTGTGGGTCACTCTCCCAGTCGTAGTGTACTTCATTATCGGAGTAACCTTCAACTACGGCGTACAGGGTAACAACTTTGTCGACACCTTTGATGCCAGTCTATACACAGACGACCCCGAGATGGTAGCGGTCATCTTGGACTCAGGCGTGGATGTAGTCCCCCTAAAAGAGTTGAGAGCAGCCGACCTTCTCCTAGACCACGATGGTCTAAGGTATTCCCTGACCTACTGTCTCCTTTGCAACACAGTACACGCATACGAGCTCCCGAAGGTCGGAGGGAAGTATCTAGAGATCTCTTCCCACGGAGGAAGCGTGCTCAATGGGAACAAGGTGCTCCACGATGCTAGCGGGAGGTATGTATGGCAGCAATTCACGGGTGAACCCATTTCTGGTTCATCAGAGAAGCTAAGGGAGTTGGAGACAAAGCGGATTCTTGCCAATTTCGTGCAGAGGATCTACCCTAGTGCAAGGTTCTACAGAGGGAGTCGAACCCCCCTCTCGTATTATATATACTCCGCACTTGGGAGGCTAGTTCGGAGTATCCCCGCGCTTAGGATCAGCAAGGACAGGGTGGATGGACGTCTACCAGCAAAAATGCCTGTTGCCGGAATAGCCCTACTAGGTAAGGGAGCAAAGGCTTACCCGATGTCTATCTTCCCGCCCAATAGAGTAACAGTGTTGGAGGACAGGATAGGGGATGTGGACTTCTGTATCGTCTCGGATGGCGTCTTGGTGTACGCTTACTACCATACTGGGCTAAGGTTCGAGGAAGGTCTTCTCCATTCGGACGGAGAATCATGGAGCATCGATGGGAAGGCTGTCAAAGCAGATGAAGATCTTTCTCACCTTCCCGTCACCTCTGGTGCCTACTGGTACATGTGGTCGAAGTTCCATCCCGAGACAGAGATATGGGCTTCCTAATTGTGGTGCACCCCCTGTATATTGAGATTCTTCATAGACCCAAATATGTGAAAAAGTATTCCCCATTCGGACTAGACTAATATATTCAAGTGACCACCGAATACTTATGGCAAAGAAAAGGATCGTCAAGACCTACACTGACACCTCTGCATCGGGGGACAGGACACCTATTGAGGGCCACCGCTACTTCCTCAGGGTCGATCTTGTCTCGATCAAGGCGGAGGAAAAGGCAGACCTGACCGGCAAGACCTCCGAGTACTACATCAAATGTGGCGGGAAAGGCATATTCAAGATGGCTAACCGCTGCCCGAATCTGGGGACCATAAATCTGGAACTCAACGAGGTATTCAAGCCCACGGATGGACTGACCATCTTCAGCGGATTCTACGAGAAGAAGGGTGGGGGAACAGTCGAGCTTCCATTTGCTGTCTACGATCAAGACCTCGGAAAGGACCAGCTCCTCGTGGAGACCATGCTTTCCATCACCCTTGGGCAGTCCAGAGAGTTCCTCGCCTTCCAGGAGAATGGTGTGAAGGTCAAGATCGCTGTATCTGCAAAACGGACGCGATACTGAAGAAGTACCTTTAAGAGTGTCGAAAAACGATATCATGTGGAGAGAAACTATAATGGAGATTACTCACCGGATGGATCAGGAAGAGGCCCTTGGCCACTTTGAAGAGTACCACATAGATGTCAACGGCGTCGATGTCGCGGTCTACCGAAGGGGAACTGGAACCCCTATGATCCTCGTACACGGTTGGGTGGGGGCCGCCAGTCACTGGTCGATCGTGGGTTACCTCCTCTCCGCCTCTTACGCGATATACCTTGTTGATCTCCCCGGACACGGACGGAGCGGGGATATGGGTGAGAGACTTCCCAGCCTATCGCTCTACACCGAGGTGGTACACACGATCCTTTCTGAACTTGAACGACCAGCGTGGGTCGTAGGACATTCCATGGGAGGGGCTATCGCACAGAACTTTGCAAATCTCTATCCCGACATGGTCATAGGGTTGGTGCTGGTCTCAACCGGTTTCCACTTCACCTCTTTCCTTCCCAAGCGGGTGGCCAAGATGATGATCACCCAGACCATGAAGATGAAAGGTTTCATGAATGACCTCGGAGAGTTCATCACCAAGTACATCTACAGGGTAAAGGAGGGATATAAGCGACGCAGGCTCAGAGGTGCCATCGAGCTCATCCAGAGCTACGACGTAAGAACCGCCCTCGAACCCTTCCTCCACGTCATCATGGAGTGGGATATCTCGAAGAATGAGCAGTTCATCGACCGACCGATCCTGATTGTGTGCGGTGGTGACGACATGCTCACACCCCTGCAGAGGTCAATCGAGATGAACAAGACATACACCAACTCCTTCCTCAAGATCTTCCCGAATGAGTACCACATGATCATCATAACCTCAGCAGAGGAGGTCGCTGATATCATCAGAACCTTCACAAAGCATTTCGAGGATTCTGTGTGAACAACCACTTTGTATACACTACCCTTATCTTTCCCGCTTCAGCAAGGACGACATGACTTCAAAGACGACGATAATCCTCTACTCGTCTATGAGCTTCACCGCAGCCCTGCTCATGCAGTTCTTCCAGAGCAAGGCGCAGTTCTTCTACATCGTGGAGCTTAAACTCGAGCCCTCTCTCTACTCCATAGCCATCGGGATCTGGGCACTGTACAACAGCATCAACGACCCCCTCTTCGGTTGGATCATGGACAGGAAGCCAACGAGGTGGGGACGCCGTGTGCCATGGATACTTGCTTTCATGATCCCGTTGGGGATTGCATTCGGCTTTATCTGGGACGTGCCGACCTTCCTCTACGGAGATCAGACAATGATCTTCATCTGGCTCATCCTAATGCTCCTGGCCTTCGACACTGGGTATACCATTGTCATCCTCGCATGGACTGCGCTCTTCCCCGAGATGTTCAGCACAACAGAGGACAGGAGCTGGGTCTCCGCCATCAGGCAGATCTTCTCCATCATCGCCCTTGTTGTCGCTCTCGTCATACCGCCGACCTTCGTCCACGACGGCGACATCAGATCCTACGCATACTTCGGTTGGATACTAGCGGTCATCTCCACCGTAAACGTCCTCGTCGCAACGCTTGGATGCAAGGAGACGGATCTCAGCGAGGAGAACAGCTACTCACTCAGGGAGGGGATTTCCATCCTGAGATCCAACCGGGACTACCAAGCATTCCTCTTCGTGAACATGGTGACGTATTTCGCCTACGGTCAGCTACTGGCCATGCTCCCCTTCTTCAGAAAATTCGTCCTGAAAATTGACGAGCAGTTCGAGACTTCCGCGTACGCTGCTGCTCTCGGGGTCACCTTGTTGGCTCTTGTGGTCTGGGTGAAGTTCACGGTGAGACGTGGAGCCAAGAGCACCTTTGTGTACTCTGCTATCTTCTTCTCATTCAGCCTTGTCCCCGTGTGGTTCATCACAGACCCCATCCTGCTCATCATCAACATGGGCATCGTAGGATTCGGTCTTGCAGGGCTGTTGATGGTCGTCGATATCCTCCTTGCCGAGATCGTAGACAAGGACTTTGAGAAGACAGGAAAGCGAAGGGAGGGTGTGTACTTTGGGTTCAATGGATTCTTTATCAGGATGTCCATCCTTATGCAGGCGTTCAGCCTTTTCGTCGTCTCCGAGCTCACTGGATTCGATCAGTTCCTTGATGAACAGACCGTACTGGGACAGGTTGGGATCAAGATACAGATGCTGGTACTCCCCATCATTATGCTCTTCCTTGGAATATACGTCATCCGTAAGTACTACACCCTGTCGAACTAGTCCCGACGGAGGAAACCCATATAATCACCATGGAAATATCGGTACATGGAATATATTGAGACCAACGGAGTACGTCTTCACACCCGTGTCGAGGGCGACCCTAACAACCAGCTTCTTATCCTTCTCCACGGCTTCCCCGAGTTCAATAAAGCGTGGGAGAAACTTGTCGACCCACTGGTCGAGGAGGGATACTATGTCCTCGTCCCTGACCAGAGAGGCTACAACCTCAGCAGCAAGCCCAGAGGGAGGAAAAATTACCATCTAGATCAACTCGTGGATGACGTCATGGGGCTTATAGACTGGGCTGGGAAGAAGAAGGCCATTATAGCAGGACACGACTGGGGCGGCTTCATCGCTTGGGGATGCGCAATCTCCTATCCTGAGAGGGTAGAACAGCTTATCATTGTAAACGCTCCCCACCCCACTGTCTTCGCAGACTTCCTCACGAACGATCCTCAGCAGAGGAAGAAGAGCTCGTACATCCGGATGTTCAGGATACCCTTTCTCCCAGAACTAATGCTGAAGAGAAGGAACTATGGCAACCTTGTACGCTCGCTGAAAGGGTCCTCGAAGAAGGGCACATTCTCCGACGAGGACATCGAGGAGTACAGGACGTCGTGGCGGAACAGCAGCCTCAGTGGTATGTTGAACTACTACCGGGCAAACAAACTCGGTCCCGGGAGTCCCGTGGAGGTGGACACGCTCATCGTATGGGGGAGAGAAGATCGGTTCCTGTCACACAAGATGGCAGAGGAGAGTCTGAAACAGTGCCCTAAGACCAGTCAGCTGTCCGTCATAGAGGGGTCACACTGGGTACTTCATGAGAGACCCGAGCAGGTGACCTCACTGATTCTCGGATTCCTTGGCTCTTAGCCAGTCTAGATGTTCAGGAAGATCAAGATCAAATGCCACCTCGAAGTTATTGCAGATCACCAGCTTGGACTCAATCCCGAACATCTTCGTCATCAATCTCTCTGCATCATGCAGCCTGACCCTGCCGAAGATGAGCTTAATGAAGATGAGAGGAGAGGCTCTGAGCACCCCAAGAATGAAGCTCTTACGATTTGTAGAGAGGAACTTAATCATGTCGTACTTGTCCACGATCTTCCTCGGGTCGATGAGGATCAGGTTTCCTGAGGCGAACATGCCATCCCTGATCTTCATGTAGCCCCATTCTAGGTCGGGAGCCTGTCTCTCAAATACCTCCTCGGGAATGATGGAATAGTAAAAGTCGGCTGGACCCGTCTGATCCAAGAAGTTCTCGATGTGGTCGTTCCTCAGGAGGGGCAGGTCCCCCGACATGAACAGTGCCCTTGTGGATCCGCGGTCAACAAGATGCTGAACAGCAGCGAATATCTTGTCGTACTGCTCACCCTCTATGTCGAGGAACTCGATGGGTACATCGGGTCTGTACGCTATGGCATCACCACCGAGACCGACGACGACAAATTTTGAGGCGAACGGCTCCGCAGCCCTGATACAGTGCTCGAGGATTGTCTCCCCTTTGTGCTGGATGAGTACTTTGTTGTCGATGTCCGCGTGCTGTAGAAGGGCATCTCGCTCCGGTGGTCTGCCCGCAAGGATGGCTACTGGAATTCTCTCCATAGGGATCAGTACGTACTCGTGGATTTAACATCTCCTCTGGACTGCTGACCGAATCCGAGACGTCCGTCTATTTTTGTGCAGTTTGTCCATGGTAGTGGGTAAACGTTTTGTATATATTTTTACACTATGTCATATGATAAGGCTGAAACGGAACGACTATCTACCTGGTGAGGTCGTCAGCGCAGAGATCACCTTCGACGACATCAAAGCACGGAGGATCATCGTCTCATTCGAGATGGGGGAACAGACCCACTCGACCAGCAGCGACTCCGATGGTGGCACAGACCACCACTACGAGACGAAGATGCTGGCATATGAGGAATTCGTCTTCGAGCCCCGAACCCCTGGATGTGGAATAACTTTCAAATTACCCGAATCATGCATACCGATCTTCCAGTACGACGACCGAATCTACACCTTCAACAGAGTCCACGTAAAGTACGACGTACCATTCGGAAGGGACAAGCACGAGTACCAAACCATCCCTGTCTCCCTCCCCTTCAATCTCCCACCGGCTCAGAGGATTGAGGAGAGCAAGAAGGGCTTTTTCGTCGGGGCGGACTCCCACGTTCTGTACCCTCGACTAGAGTTACCGGTAAGATGGAAACTCCCCGACAATGTCAAATTCAGGGAGATCAGGATATATCTAATTCTACGTGGGAAGAGCAAGGCATGGAGCATAACCGACGACCTGTACAAGGAGGTACAGCTCGCATCAGTCAACGAGTACGAGGGGCAGGTAATGCTTAGAGTACCAGATATGGGCATACCCCAATACAATGGGGTGAATCTGCAGATCCAATACTATCTCAAGTTCACAGTGGACATTCCCATGATGTTTGACACCAACATCGAGCTTCCGGTACTCTACTATGCCTGATGTGCTGAAAACAAACATAGTAGCTTGGTAATCCTTAAATTCATCTGCTCTGATCCACAGATGTGAGCGATGTAGTTATTGAGGTCAAAAAACTCTACAAGTCTTTTGGGGGTCACCAAGCTCTCAAAGGAATAGATCTAGAGCTCAACAGGGGTGAGGTATTCGGACTTCTCGGGATCAACGGAGCGGGCAAGACCACCCTCATCCGAATCCTCCTCGGTCTGCTGAGACCGACCTCGGGTAATGTGAGTGTATTCGGCCTCGACCCGACGAGACGAGCGGTGGATATCAGGAAGAGAGCGTCACTACTCCCGCAGGAGTGCCAAGTCTATGAGCTCCTGACGGCGTATGAGAACATTGTCTACTATGGCAAGATGCAGAGTGAGCTCCCTGACAAAGTAATCGAGTCAAGAGCGGTAGACCTCATAAGGCTCATCGGGTTGGAGGGAAGGGAGAACGAGCTCACCAAGGGATTCTCGGGAGGCATGAAGCGCAAGGTTCTCGTAGCCCGTGCGATGGTTGCCGATCCCGAGCTGATCTTCCTCGACGAGCCGACGACGGGTATAGATGTCCTCGGAGCTCGTACAGTACGAACGCTGATCAAGAAGCTCAGTAAGGAGCACGGAAAGACAGTCGTCCTGACGACTCATGACCTTACCGAGATAAACGAGCTCTGTGACCGGGTGGGGATACTGGTAGACGGTGAGCTCGTGGCACTGGGCACACCCGCGGACCTCGAAGAGAAGTTCAGGTCTGCACATATCGAGGACGTCTTCGTGGCTCTGGTGGAGGGGGCTGTCTGAATGGGCTCGCGAAGACAGGTCACCACCCTCGTGAAGCAGGAGGTGAGGATGGCCTTCAGGAACAAAGCACTTATCTTCACCTTCATAATATTCCCGCTGTTCATGTGGGGACTGCAGGGTGGTGTGCAATTCCTCGTCTCCGACTCTCTCGATACGGAAGGCGAGGAGTTCTACATCGCAAACCTCGACGAGGGAAACTCCACAGTGAACATGGGTGACGTCCTCGCTCAGGCACTCGACTTGGCAACACACACCGAGGGCTCCCTGATTTACGGTGCAGAGATCAACAGCACCCTGTCCGAGGGATTCGGGTATGACGAACTGGTGGATATGGCAGAAAATGGGCGGACACCGATGGTCATTATCCCCGAGAATTTCACTGCGGTCTACAACCGCTACAACCCCGCAAATGGAAGTGTACCCTTCGTCGAGGTCATCACGCGTCCGGATGACAGCTTCATCGCATCCCAGCTGCAGAATCAGTTGCTCATTATCCTCAGGTCCCAGCCATTCACAGAGGTCACCGTGCAACGCTCAACAGGAGTGAGATCCACCGTGATCAGCTTTGAGGGCGAGTCCACCGAGGACTTCTTCACCATCTCATTCCTCGCTTTCCTCGCCCTGATCATCGCCGTACAGGCACCCGCAGGATACGTCTCCACCGCATTCTCAGGTGAGAGGGAGAAGCGCACAATGGAGGCCCTCCTCGCCCTGCCAATGCCAAGGATTCTCGTACTCACGGGTAAGGTCCTCGCCTCCCTCGTGCTCACAGGTGTGTTTGCCATTGCCAACATAGTTGGTATGCTGATCTTCGCCGAGCTCGCCAAGGGGCAGTTCGAGATAGGTGCAACGGAGATTCTGGCAGTCACTGCCGTGCTCGTCCTGACATCCTTTGTCGCCACGGGCGTGGGTATCTCCATCGCCAGTTTCGCCAAGGATAGCAAGACGGCGACAGGATACTACCAAGCCGTGCTGCTCATCCCAACTATGTTCGTGGGTTTCTCAACGCTGTTCGGGGGTCTCCCACCACTTGGCCCCATCTACCTCATACCCTTCATCCACTCCATAGCCGTGCTTGAGAAGGCGATGTTCCCGAAGACACTGGAAAGTAGCTCGATCACCGGAGACATCTTCCTTGACATCATCCTTCACATCATCTACCTCCTCGTCTTCGTCATCGCGTCCTTCCTAATAGCTGCACGAGTCTTCGACAGAGAGGACATTCTGAACTGAGTCAAAACTAGATTTGAGTTAATTATATAGATGTATCTTTAATAAAACTACAAATATTCTAATAAATAACATTTTCCTCGATGAATCTGTCCAACATTATCATGAATTATCTTAATTGAGTAAACAAGCGATGTCAAACTGCTAGTTGAAACAACAGGTAACTATGCAGGTGTTACTACACCAACAGTTCCATACTTGTCATCTCCTCCCCTCTATCCCTGTGATGGATATCGTCATCCTGACCGCGATAGGATGTCCAACCCCTGTATCTACCCACTGAGCAGTCATAACCTGTGCGGGGAGGAGGAGGGATGTCAGAGCGATAAGTACAAAAACTGTTCTGCATATCTCCTATTGCACAGAATGTAATATAAGATATATGCACGTACGGACAAATGGTTACTGTTTTGAAACGTGAAAACTAGGCAGCATTAATTCTGAGGTCTGCAATGCCTCCTTGATAATACACCCAGTGAGATCAAGGACATGAGCACGAGAAGTGATTGCAAAGGTACGCTTGTACTCGTGGATTCGCTGGTGGTAGGTACAGTAGTTTGTGACGTCGTGGAAGAGGTAGATGATGTGGAGCCAGTGGAAGGGGTTGTGGAGGTGGTAGAGGTCGTTGTAGAGGTCGTCTCCGAGGTCCTTTCTGGCGTAGTTATTGACACCTCGGTCGACCTCTCCCCTTCCCCTACAGAATTGACCGCGGTGACCACATAGTAGTATGTCGTACCATCTGAGACATTATTGTCCGTGTAGCTGAGCTCGTTCGTCACCCCGATCTGCTGGTAACCTGACCCGCTTGTTGTGGATCGGTACACCCTGAACTCTGTGACTGGATCCCCTCCATCTGAGAACGGTGACGTCCACGATAGATTAACTCCGTTGCCGTCCGCTGATGCCACGAGGGCCTTCGGTGCGGAGGGGGATGATAATTGAACGGTGGCACTCACCTCCTCGGAGAAGGTGCTCTCGCCCACCGCGTTGACCGCTGTAATCACGTAGTAGTAGGTGACATCAAAGTCCACAGTTGTATCTGTGTAACTGAGATTTGTAGTGTTCCCCAGGAGGACATAACCCGCACCACTGGAGGAGGACCGGTATATCCTGTACTCATGAACAGCGGGGTTCCCTAAATCCGTGGGTACGGACCACGACAGTGTCACCGTGTCGTCAGATGTGGATGAGGATACAGCCGTTGGCTCGCTCGGAGGTACTCCGGGAACCACAGATACCCAAGTTGGGAGACCGGCTCCGTAGACGTCGGTAACTGCAAAGACCCAGTAGTAGTACGTCACTCCGTTGGTCACCCCAGTATCGTTGAAAGAGAGAGAGGTAGTGGTACCAATAAGGGTCTGCCCCGTATCGAAATCCATGGATCTGTAGACCTGGTACTCGGTCACCGGGAAGCCACCTGTGTCCTCTGGAGGAGACCACACGAGGCTGACAGATCCGTCTCCAGGAGTAGCGGTGAAGTTCGTTGGCGGTGAGGAGTAGAAACTTGGAAATGCAGATACCTCAGCCGAGAAGTCACCCTCCCCGTACGAATTGACCGCGGAGACCACGTAGTAGTAGGTGACCCCATTTGTAAGTGGTTCGTCGGTGAAGGAGTTAATGGTGGTGTTGCCGATATACGCGTATGCACTCCCGCTGATTATTGACCTGTAGACCCTGTACTCTGTGATTGACGCGCCATTCGCAGTGGGTGTTGTCCAGCTGATGGTGACGGAGGAGTTATTGGGTACAACACTGGTCACAACTGGTGCATCCGGTACCCCGAGGTAACCCGCGTCTGTGATCGACCAGCCATAATTATCAATAATGTACTGCCTCGACACAGCTCCATCCTTGCTGTAGTAGGTATTCTTGACCTCGAGAAGGACCCCGGACTGCAGCGGGAGAGTTGCCCACCCATTGAGCATGCTGTTGTAATTGTCGGTTGAGAAGATGTACCCATTGACCATGCCCTTCATGTTCGTCACACTGGAGACGTTCCAACTCCCCAAATCCTGATTGAAGAGATTCGCGTAGTTGAACATGTAGCTCATGTCCGTAACAGCTGAGACATCCCAGTTACCAAGTGGTTGATTGAAGGAGGACGCATAGCTGAACATGTAGCTCATGTCCGTGACCGACGATGTATTCCAGCTTCCTAGGGACTGATTGAAATTGTCGGTGGAGGCGAACATATTTCGCATGGTAGTGACACCAGAGACGTCCCAGTTCTCTATTGACTGGTCGAAGTTACTCGCTAAGTAGAACATCCCGTACATGTCTGTAACACTCGAGGTGTTCCATGAGCCAATCGTGCGGTTGAATGACCGCGCATTAGCGAACATGTACCTCATATTCACGACTCTAGAAGTGTTCCAATCACCAATGTCCTGATTAAAGTAGACAGCGTTGTCAAACATTCGCTCCATGGTCTGGACGTTAGAGGTATTCCAAGATCCAACAGGCTGGTCGAAGAGGGTATATCTGAACATGTAGCTCATGTCTGTGACCGACGATGTGTCCCACGAGTCCAACGGCTGGTTGAAAGAGGTCGCGTACTCAAACATGTTCCGCATGGATGTCACCGAGGAGACGTCCCACGAACCTATTGGCTGATCAAACACCTTGTCACTCGTGAACATATAGCTCATGTCAGTTACACTTGAGGTATTCCACGATCCGATGGGCTGGTTGAATACACCATTCCCATAGAGAAAATATGACATATCAGTGACTCTTGAGGTGTTCCATGAGCCAATGGGTTGGTTGAAGGTATGAGTGGTGAAGAACATTTGGTTCATGGTGGTCACGCGGGAGGTGTCCCAGTTTGACACTGACTGATTGAAGGCGTAAGAGTTGAGAAACATGCCCTCCATGGATGTCACACTAGATGTGTTCCAACTCCCTACTGGCTGATTGAAGTCGTCTGTGTAGGCGAACATGTAGCTCATGTCTGTGACGCTGGATACATCCCACGTGTCCATGCTCCCCGAGGAACCAAGTTTTGCCGCGTTGCGGAATGCGTTATACATGGTCGTAGTTCCAGACAGATCTGGGGCGTCTGTAGCGGTTATGATGAGGTTCTCTGCTCCATAGAAATAGCCACCCGAATTACCAAACGCAACATCCCCCCACTGTGAAACCTCGATGATCTTCAGTCGATCTCCATCGTTGTTGAAGCTCCACCCACTCAGTACGCCTGTAATGGTAATGGTGTAGATCCCTGCTGATGCATAGGTGTGAGTCACCTCAGCCTGATTGTACGAGGTGATGTTGTCGCTGGTTGAGTCACCCCAGTCGACTGTAAAATCGTAATTACCTGTAATTTCTAATGGCAAACTCACTTGGTCACTCGACGAGGACCCATACGATGTCAGGGTGGTGTCCCAACGAGAGACGAATGCATTGCTTATCGCAGCATAGGCTTCGTACTTAGGCTGGTAAAAAGTGGCTCCAGGAATACCCGTGGGCAGCAGAAGGAAGATCAGTAGTAAATTATATCTCATAATAACTCGAGTCCCGATGTCAGCATTCAAAAAAAAGAATACAAACAACAGTGATTGAATTCCACACACTATAGCGATAAATAAAATTATTGGAAGAGAAACGATGATCTGGGTATTGTATCGTGATTTTTCTTACCCATATTGCACGTGCGAACAGATCTCAACATATAACAGACCATAGGTGGAGGTTATCTCTTTCTGGACTTAAAAGGTCATTATCGTCAAGTGACACCAAATTGTTAGAGATCAGAACCCCTATCCTGCGGAGTGGGAAGGAAAAGCTTATTGGCATCACCTCTTAATCTGTATACCGTGAAGAGATCACTGTTCGCTATCCTGCTCTGCATCTCCCTTGCACTCCCCGCTCCTGCCCGTCCTTACGACGGACAGCTCTACCTCTCGAAGACCTTCGAGTTCACCAAGGAGGGCGTGAAGGAGACCCCGCTGTTCATCGGCAGGGACTACCCGGTCAACGAGTCCAACGTGGGACTGGGCTTCGAGGTGAGGATATCTTACGCCAAGGTCTCCGCCAACCTCTCGGGATTCATCATAGGAATCACCGAGCCAGACTACAATGTCACCTCGGCACAGGCATTCCGTGAGAAGATCGGGCACAATTCAGTCATATCCAACACCGACCTTCTTGACGTCCTCGTCTTCAATGGATCGTCGTACGGCAACACGACGTACTACGAGATGAAGCTCGTCGTCTTCTACCTCGACGGTTTCGCTGCCAATATCTCAGTGGATGTGAGCTTCAAGGCGGAGATAGAATCCAGCTCCTCAGAACTCTCACCTCTCCCAACGGGATATGTGCTATTGTCCCTGCTGGTCTCAGGGATACTAAGGAGGGTCAGACAGAGGTAGGGTCTCCAGTAGCAAGGGCACGATGTTGTGATTAGATACGCTCTCATAGGCTCCTGACTGAAATCTATAATAACTGAAATCTCAGTAGTTTTAAATATATAGAGAACAATTAGTACTTAGAATGGCCGAACTTGAGTCCCGAGTCAATTCACTGGAACAGCTGTCAAGGGACCTTGCGTTCTCTCTGATGAGGATGGAGCAGAGCCTTGACAAGAGCATCTCAGAAATGAAGGAGAACACAGAGAAGCTCGGTGCTAAGATCGATAAGCAGATTAAAGAGATGCGTGAAGAGTCAAAGAAGGCCGAAGAGAGAGTGAACAAGCAGATTAAGGAGATGCGTGATGCGTCGCAGAAGGCCGAAGAGAGAGTGAATAAACAGATTAAGGAGATGCATGAGGCATCACAGAAGGCCGAAGAGAGAGTGAATAAACAGATTAAGGAGATGAACAGGCAGTGGGGCAACCTTGCCAACAGGTTAGGAACAGTCGTCGAGGATCTCGTGTTCCCCAGCTTCCACATCGTCATTGAGGAAACTTTCGGGCTAAAGAACCCGGATGACATCATGATCAGGAGGAAGAAGTACCTCAAGAAGAAGAGAATGAGGAAGGAGTTTGACCTGATCGCCGTCTACCATGATGACAAGACCGTCTTCCTCAACGAGACCAAGTCCATGACCACTGACGTCTACATCGACAGATTCGTGGAGTTCGTCAGGAGCGGTGAGTTCTTCACCTTCTTCCCCGAGTTCAAGGGGATGAAGCTCGTGCCCGTCTTCTCCTCACTCGCTCTCTCGGATGAGCACGTCGAGATGCTGACCGAGAACGACATCCTAGCCATGCACATCGAGGGTAGCATTCTGGAGTTCAAGAACTCCAAAGAGGTCAGGGGTACGTACGGGCTGTGAGGGTTCACCGCGCTCAATCCTGTAAGATCATCCAGTAAGTGTCTGCCATATCCTCTCTACAGAAATACCGCTCCCGATGGGCTCGAGGACGAGAGAGATTCCATACTTCATGGAGAACCCTATGTACCAGGTCCGCTCCTCACGGTGATACAGGTAAATGGATATGGTGTGTTTATCGGACGGATCCCAAGTATCTCGTGGCCGTCCTTCCAGAATATGGGGATCCCTCCCCGAAGATCTCCCCAGAACCCGAGGTGCGTCATCGCATGGTGTCCGGGAAGGGTCCCCGTTGACCCGACAGAAACTATCTCCCCGATCCCTCTCTGGAGCTCCCCCAGTAGCTCCCTGTAGAACCCGACCCTCTGCTGTGTGACCTCCTGTCGGGAGAAGTTCTTGAAGAATCCATCCCAGTCCTCCTGCACGATGCACGCTCCAAGGATGTCCACCCTCCTGTTCATCTCGGCGTACTCATGCCGTGTCCTCTCGTCGGGGCGAAACACTTCGTCAAGTACATCCTGCCCCCGAACGCAGCCATGTACACGTCCCCCAACCTCGTCAGGGTAACCCCATCCCCTCCAAGGGTCTCCTCGACGGGGGAGTCACCCCTCACCTGTGGGGGGAGGTTCCAACCACCCTCGATCTCCCGGAGGAACGCGTCCCTGAGCTGGAAAGACATCCCGTCTCCACCTATGACCACATTGCTCAGGACAACCATGCAGATCCCGTACTTCGGGAAGTACATCGCATCGGCGTTAGGAGACTGCCGCCGTCGTGAGAGACCTTCGGGCCGAACGGGGTATCCTCGATGTCCCAGCCGTATCCGTAGCTCTCCATGTGCGGTGTGGTCATCGGGGTAACCACGGAGATGATCAGGCAGAGGATACTGGATTTTGAGGAGGGCTCGCCATTCGTCTGGGACTCACGGTTCTTCGAGATAATCACGGAGAGGGGGAACAGAGAGGAACTCATGCGTCTGACCAACGATTACCTTGACGCGATCTCCAAGCTCGTGGAGAGGGGGAAGGAGGGTGAGCCCCTCGTGGATCCCATATCCATCTTCCTCTCCTCCGTCCCTCTGCGTTAGGGCCCCTCAGCCCATTGCAGTGGAGGAAATCGACCTAACTCGACTACGCCAACCTGTCCATGAGCTCCCGTATCAGCCCGAGCGTCTCCGGATCGTCGGTCTCCGACATGAGAGTCTGGAGAACTTCTCCCGTACCTAACTCCTTCACGACCTCTCTCACCCCTAACTCCTTCACGACATCCTTCACCCCCACGGCCTCCACGACTTCCCTAAGTCCCACCTCGTCGATGACAGACTTGATTCCAAGCTCGTCAATGGCCTTCTTGATATTCTCTAGGACTATGGACATGGGGACACCTCTTCTCATCGCCACCCTGTGGTAGCTTTCGAAATCTAGTTTGACGGTGTAACTAATAAATTTTTCCTCGTTCGGCTTCCTGTCTTTGGAAGACATCTGCTCATCAATCAGACGGTCTATGAGCGTGTCCATCACCCTCTTGCTACTGGAGAAGACCAGAAGACCGTAATTCTCAGGAATGACGCGTAACCTGTTGATCACAATCACCAGAATCTTCTGATTGCTGAGTTCCACGGAATAAACCCCCTCCTCGTACTTCCGGGAGTTCGACTTCGAGAGTAGGGAGCGGGGATGACGGGTGCTGATAACCACACAGGCGGTTCTCCTCTCCTCCTCGACGTCACTCTCGATCAGGAAGAGCTCCCTGTAGGCAATGAGCTTCCGGAGAGAGGTGAGCTTGAGTGGATCGGTCGGTCCCTTGAACTCGATGACAAATCTCTGAGCCCCCGTGATCTCGCAAGCCCTCCTGATCGGGGAAAGGTGTGTGAGGGGGGCAGAACTCGGAACCTCCAGGACAGCGTCGATCTCCAGCGGTAGGGTTCCGACCTTGATGGATTTGAGGATCATCATACCCTCGTCGGTGGCAATCTCCGAGAATATCTCCTTGAAGTCAGGATCGTATGTCAATAGGTGAACAACGCAACCACCGATTATAAATGCACGTGATCGAATGGCTACGGGGACGATGCCAAATAACACCAAGAGCCAGTTGGACCGTCTCATATCTCCAACCCGATGACAACAAGCAAGACTACGGTACATATATGGGACGATACAACCAACATCTTCTCGAACTCTGTAGTAATCAGCGGTCACATCATTGTGGGAGAAGGGATCTCACCGTGTGTGCTTGAGCAGCGAGGTCTTGTCATCTAGATTCTTCACTAACAAGTCGGTAGTATACTCGTCCAGACTCTCGGGAACAACAGGTTCTCGCTCTGCTTCCTCGATCATTGCCATGGCTTGGAGCATGGTGACATCGGCCAAGGTGCAGAATTCCTTAAACCCGATCTCCCCGTCGAGATGCAGGTTGAGAAGAAACATACGTTTCCACCTGGTGAAGGCACCCATGGTGATCTCCCTGTAAACAACCGATTTCGGTGTGGCATATTTCTTCGAGTACCAGTCGAGGAACTCCATGTCATTTTCTGGTATCTTTATCCCAAGCTGTCTCATGAGGATATAATAAATTTCGAGATATTTATATATTTTGCCAATTAAATAAATTTCATGATTGGGGTTGATACTTATTCATGGAGGAAAATTCTTCTTCTTAGAGATGAGACAGAGTACTCCGAGGGGATAATGAATCTAATCTATGGTGTTGATCTCTTCCTCACACGTCATGGTCTCGAAGAATTCAAGTACCGATTCAAGAAAGACACTGAGATCCTCAAACATGTGACAATTCTACCGGTTCTCGGTGGGATAAGGTACAAAGAGCTAGTACATGAATTTGATGAAAATGACGCTTCACTTCTTGAATACTGCTTAATAAAAGGATACCGAATAGTTAGTGAGGACCGTCCAATGCTTATGTATGGATACTACAGACGTCTAAACATATCTCCACTAGTCGATTTCCTCTTTGAGACTGGACTAAAATACGACTATTTCAACAAGAATGAAATCTATGATCTAATTCGAGTTTTTGAAAGATGGAAGAATATATCCAAACGTAAGAGAAAGCAGCTGAAAAAACTGGTAAATGATTACTATTGACTCCACTACATACTGTACTACGAGGTAGCAACCTCCACGCTGATTTGATGACCCAACAGAGAACCCTCGACTTACAGAGCTGGAGAATACAGAAAGTTGTTGTCACTGGGACTGTATCCGCGAATTATTAATATGAGTAAGTGAGAATACTTACGAATCTTAGATATACTTCACCACAGGCTGAAAATTCCAAGTTTCTGTTGAAATATATTGATATCATTCGACCTAATCTCACTAAACTTATAAGCCACCTATCACGTGTCAGCCCATGAGGGAGAGGTTTACATCTATCCTGACAGCACTTAATGACGGACTGCACGAACGCCAAGACCACGTGAACAAAGTGTTCCTCGCAACGATGAGCGGAGAATCGGTATTCCTCCTGGGTCCACCCGGGGTTGCCAAATCACTCATCGCCAGAAGACTCAAATCGGCCTTCAAGGACTCCACATCATTCGAGTACCTCATGAGCAGGTTCTCCACCCCCGAGGAGATCTTCGGACCTATATCCATATCCAAGCTCAGGGACGAGGACAGGCTGGAGAGAAATGTGGAGAGTTACCTCCCATCAGCGAACATCGCATTCCTCGACGAGATCTGGAAAGCGGGACCGTCAATTCAGAACACCCTGCTTACCATCATCAACGAGAAGGTCTTCAGGAACGGTCCTCAGGAGATAGAGGTGCCGCTTGTGGGACTCATCGCCGCATCAAACGAACTGCCAGCCAAGAACCAAGGTCTAGAGGCTCTCTGGGACAGATTCCTCATCAGGTTGGTGGTCGAGAATATCGCGGACAACGACTCATTCGCCTCCATGATCACCAACTCCACGAAGATAGATAGATGCGACATACCGGCAAAGACCCAGATCACTCTAGACGAGTACAAGAAGTGGAGGGAAGATATTGATGACATTGAAGTCGGGAGCGAGGTCATAAAGGTGATCCACCACATCAGGATGCTCATCAAGCAGTACAACGCTGAGGAGGATCGCGAGGACCGGATCTACGTCTCGGACAGGAGGTGGAAGAAGATCATCAAGGTCCTGAGAACATCCGCTTTCATCAACGGGAGGAAGAAGGTGGATCTCATGGACTGCTACCTAATCGCCGACATGATCTGGGACGACCCCGAACAGATAGACCGGATCAGGATACTCGTGAGGGAGGCCATCGCAGAGAACGGCTACACGTCCGACATCGACATGAACAAGATCAGAAAGGGTATCGATAATTTGGAACGGGAGGTGCTGAAAGAGACCCTGATAGTATACAAAAACAAGAAGAAAGTCTACAAGTCAACTTATAGTTCACGGTATAGTACAAAACTCTACGAGATAAAGAGCGTGACAGATGTACACGGTAATTTGATGCCTAATACTGGATGGAGTTACATCGATTTTCAGAACAGTGAAATTTCTGATCTCTCTGTGGGGGTAAATGTACGCCTATTCGACCAGAATCAAAATCATAGAACTAATTACCGAATTAACAGTATAGATGGGGATAAGATCGCGATAAATAGTGGGCATGTAATAATGGTCGCATTCGATGAAAAAGTCCGCTACTCTGCAGTCACCCGAGTACCCCACAAATTGGTTTCCAAGGCTTGGAACGAGAAAATCCGGGAGAGTAAACTTTTCATTGATAACCTCCATGAGGCACTGAAGGACAGGGAAAAGGATGAATTTGGTCATCTTCGAGAGAATCTCTTCGTGGAGGCAGGCAAGGCAGATCACATTCTCCAGAACTTCAAGAGAGCATACAAAACCCTGCAGAAACTTAGCATAAAACTCGATGAGATAAAACACTCCTACGAGAATATAATAGATGGTAAGGAGATCGAACTCGACAAAGAAATCATCAAGAAAATTGACCGAAATGATATAATAGAGAAGATCGATGATCGGGAGAATTAGGATAATGAGGTGGTTTGGGGTGCTGAAGAGGATGATGATGAGTACTATGATGACTATTGGGACTGATGCCTTCCCTTCAACCGGTGAGATACTATGCCTCATAAATTAAGCGAGCTTCTGGACATCGGGGTGTACGTCTCCGAGCAGACATTGGAGGTCTTCCTCGAGGACTGGGAACAGTCCAAATCAAATATCCAGACCGGTGAATCTCTGTACTCACAGGTTGTCGATGACGCCTTCTCGGGTATCAGCGGTGACATACTGAGAAGCTCACCTTCTATAGAGCAGGAGGTGAGAGAGAGGATGCTTCAGGGAATAGAAAATCTCGAGAGGTCGTTCATCGCCTCCCACCCTTTCATGGAGGAGGAAGTCAAGCTGAACGAGTGGCGAGAGAGAGGTCTTGATGTGCTAAGCGAGGGCTTCCTCGACGATGTGAGTGGATACTACTCGGACGGGGAGTACAATTTGGAATTCTTCAGACAGAAGATCGAGGAAGAGGGGGACACCGGGTACAAGAACGCCCTCACAGAGGAGATGATCGAGCGGTGGGACGCCCTCCTCTCGCGGAAGAAAGAGGACTGGATGCTCAAGGAGATCGACCGCTGGAGGAAGCAGTTCATAGAGGAGCTCTACTCGCAGATGGAGAAATTCCAGCAGATGAAGGAGATACTGGGACCGTTCACCGGAGAACTCGGAAGACTCTGGGATCTCTCAAGGGGTATGTGGAAGGACGTAAACTTCGAGATCCTGAAGTACCACGCCGAGCTCATCGAGAGACAACCCGGGCTGCAGGAGTTGGCCAACTACCTCGGGAGGATGCAGGCAGAACGGGAGGAACTGGTCGAGGAGATGATCACCTCCATGGAGCTTCGACCCGAGTTCGAGGTGAACACCGCACTCAAGGAAGAGGTGGTCGGCATTCACGAGAGCAACGACATCAACAACCTCCTCCCATCAGAGGTCAGCCTCCTCGATGACGACACATTGGAGACGCTGTTCTATCTCAAGTTCGCCGAAAGAAAGCTACTAACTTACGACTTCTGGGGATACACCTCGACTTCGAAAGAATATGAGGTGGAGGAGTCAGTCGAGAAGGCAGAGGAGGACAAGGGTCCCGTCATAATCTGCGTCGACACCAGCGGTTCGATGCACGGTGTCCCAGAGAAGATAGCCAAGACCCTGTGCTTCGCTATCCTACGGGTGGCACTCCTGCAGAAGAGGAAGTGCTATCTCATCTCATTCTCTACGGGGATAGAGACCATCGAGTTGAGCAACTTCGAGAAGAGCCTTCCAGACCTCATCCGATTCCTCACATTCTCATTCCACGGAGGTACTGACGCCACACCCGCACTGCAGGAAGCACTGCGCATGCTCGACACGGAGAATTACAAGAAAGCGGATGTGCTCATGATCTCAGACTTCATCATGGGGAATCTTGGAAACGATATCACCTCATCTATTCAGGAGCGGCAGAACGAAGGTACAGAGTTCCACAGCCTTGTGATTGCTAGTTCGGGAAACCAGGGAGTCATTGATGTCTTCGACAACAACTGGGTATACGACAGCTCATCGTCCAAACCATTCAAGCATATTCTTCAGAAACTTAGCGAGTTGAGAAAGGCTAGGGATCAAGAACCCGGGTAATTGTGAGCTGATTTACCACAATTTTCGGTGAAAACCTAACCATACGAGTACACAGCTTCTCCTACAGACAGATGACGAATCCAACTCTCAGTGTAGGAATTATAGCTTCTCCCTCTTATCGGAATACTCATATATTCGGATCGTAAAGATAATCTTGATGATCCGAAAGTTTGTCAACCGGGAGAATGAACTCGCGGTTCTCAATCGACTCCACAGGGAGGCGAACCCCAAGTTCATCCTCGTCTACGGAAGACGTCGGATAGGGAAGACCTTCCTGCTGAAGCACTTCATCCAGGACAAGAGTGGTATCTACCTCCTCGCTCAACGAAGAGGGATCCGTGAGAATATCAGGACATTCGCAGGACTTCTGGCCGAGCACGGAATTCCCGACGTCCACGCCGAGACACTCCTCGAACTCTTCAGCAAGATTGCACCCTACGCAGGGAAGAGAGTGATCATCATCGACGAATTCCAGTACCTCAGCGAGGCGGATCCAGCGGTTCTCTCCGACTTCCAGTACATCGCTGATGAGATACTTCCCGACTCGGAGATAACCCTCGTCCTGTGCGGATCCTCTATGGGGATGATCGAACGAATGGGCACTGAACTAACCTCGCCCCTTTACGGAAGATTCGCCGCGAGGATGAAGATCAAGCGCATGGGACTCAGGAGCATACGCCTCCTCCATCCAAGCCTCCCACTGGAGCAGCTCATCAGGGTATATGCCACCCTCGGCGGAATACCCCTCTACCACAACTACTTCGACGACAACAAGACCTACGAGCAGAACGTCGCCGACACCTTCTTCAGCAGTCACCACCCACTGTACTCCGAGGTCGAATTCCTCCTCAGGCAAGAGGTCAGGAACGTGTCAACATACATGGGCATACTCGGGGCAATAGCGAATGGAAAGACAAGGGTCAGCGAGATAGCAAACGCCATCTACTTCCATGCCAAGGATATCCCGAAGTACATGAAGACACTCACTGCACTCGACCTCGTGCACAGGGTACAGCCAATTGACGCAAGGGCAGGGAGCAAGACCAGCATCTACCTCCTCAGCGACCACTACTTCAGATTCTGGTTCAGGTTCGTCTCCCCCCAGCAGTCCAAGATCGAGATGTACCAGACCAATGAGGCACTCGCGTACCTCAGGAAAGAGATCACCGGTTACATGGGATACGCCGTGGAGGACATCGTCACCGAGCTATTCAGAGAGAGGTACACAAGGGTCGGAAAGTGGTGGCACCGGGAGGAAGAGATCGACCTTGTCGCCGTGGACGAGGTGGAGAGAACAGTGACCTTCGTCGAGATCAAGTGGAGGAGTCAGCCAGTGCACAGGAAAATCGTGAAGAAACTCGTCGCGAAGAGCAAGGGCGTGAGAGGCATGGAAGGCTACGACAGAAAATATCTCGTCATAAGCAAGGCAGGATTCAGCGGCAAGGTCGAGGGGGAGAATCTCCTCTTCTGGGGCATCGATGACCTCGCAAGAGAGTTCAACCTATGATATCAGGGTGGATGAACTAGGGTGGATGACTAGAGGTAGGTGGACTGGGGTGGTGAATTGGAAACGTGGAGTTGGGATGTACTCGTGTGCAACGGGACGACGCCGGAGCATCCGCATCACCCACAATGGATAGGAAGGGTAAGACGGTTAGAATTAAGTTTTCTCCGGGGACACCCGTGGTCTCCAAAAAATCGACAATTACAAAATTAGCCTTACATTCCTAGTCTTCCAGCAATGCCCGAAAAATAATCCACGGAAAAATGCCTTATGGAAACAACGTTTATATACTCTCATCTGCCCTCAATTATGGGAAGGAAGATTCTATTGATGTTTGTCACTACAATTCAAAATGTCTCAGATACTGCCTTAAGCTCTCTCCATACGGAGATGAATAGAATGGCAGAACATGAGATCAATACTCAGTGCTCCAGATCTTCACAGATTCAGGAGAGGGGAAGAAACTTTGAGGGGGATCGTAATTTATGGTCCTTGAAGAGTAGATACACAACAACCTGTAACAGGAGAACCAGTCCATCAAATCGAGGTTAAAGGTGGGTAAATTGAACGAAGATATTAAACAGATTGTCAAGATGTTATTGCTACTGTCAATGGTGATCGGATTGACCGCATCCGATGCAACCGTCTACACTGAAGTGCCAGTTGTCCATAGAGCCAAGGTCAACGCCATTGAGTTCAACCCGGTTGTGGACATTCTGGCATCCGGAG
This sequence comes from Candidatus Heimdallarchaeota archaeon, assembly GCA_027077875.1. Classification (GTDB taxonomy): domain Archaea; phylum Asgardarchaeota; class Heimdallarchaeia; order Heimdallarchaeales; family Kariarchaeaceae; genus S139-21. The sequence goes on along the minus strand of JALWRB010000023.1, from coordinate 4,594 downwards.
GGGATGACAACCTCACAGTGCTCTGGAACACGTCCAGCTCAGAGATCATCAACTACGTGGAACTGGCAGGTCCAGTCAGTTATCTCAGATGGAACAAGGCAGGATCGAAGCTCGCCGCAATCGCGGAGAACCTGACAATTCTCGATCAGAAACTCGATATTCTCAGTTCCTATCCAGTCTCAGGAGATACTATTACGAGCATTAACTGGGTCGGGGAAGAGGTCGTGATCGGAATGGAAAGTGGTGAAATAATTCTAGACGGGGAGGGCCTCTACGCGGGAAATGCAACCATCAGTGACATCGAGGTGTACGGTGCTATAATCGTCGCAGCCACGGAATCGTCAATTGTAGTCATCGAAGACGGGAAAATAGACAGATATAGCCTTGATCTCCCCGTCAAAGCAATTGAGGTATACAACGGCACAGTGGTATTCCCCCAAGGCTCATCGGTTGAGATGCTAAGACTGGCAGATGGTGCTCTGATGGAGGGTATTGAGACGGATCTGGACATTCAATTCATGTCACTCGATGAACATTCCAATTCCCTCGCAGTGTACGGGGATGGTGCAATACAGATCTGGGACCTGACAGAAAAGAGCCTCCTTGGAACAAAGTCCGACAGGGGAGAGATAAGCAACTTGGATTTCAGCAACAATATAATCGCTACCACCGACCCAGCATGGCCGACAATTACACTGCTTTACGTGAATAATGACTTTGCGTTTAGCCATCTGGCATCGGTCTCCTACATAACTCCCGAGGAGAATCTCCTTCCAATCTCTCTCCCCTTCACGATTCTCGGAATAGTACTAATTGGAGTTATGGTCAGGAGAAAGCAACCCCAAAAATAGGTTCTTTACACCGAAGCTGTAATAGATTCAAGGTTCTCTCTCACATCGGAAAAATTCAAAGGTCCTCTCTCACAACAGAAGAAAGTCTTGTAGCTATAACCTGAGAGTTGAGTGCAAAGATTGACATAGGTTGATAACAACATAGATTGATAACAACGTAGGAGCTTAAGTCGGGCTAGTACTATAGATTCTTAGATCTGTCTGACAGAGAGGTCAGTACCACGAACAATCAGGTGCGGTATCTCAGTGATCTCTGTACGATGGAATGACTGCACACACCACCAATGACCTAGTCTACGACGAATCAAAGCAAAAGGATGGGTTAGAGCAAAATTATGGAGCTAATTTTATGCCTCACCGACAATACCCGTCGGAGTCACGCATGATTTTTATACTCCAGAGATCGAAGAGCCATGTGGAGGAAAATCTACGCAAGGAGCTCATCGGAAGGGTAGTAGAGCATATCAATGTGCACGGAAAATTCCCAGTCATCCGCGATGAAGAGATATACAGACTGTACAACAAGGTATGCAGATATAGGGGAGAGTGGGCAACAATTCTTGCTATCGCGATCGAGAAGTCCGAATACAGAGATAGTGATGTGCTGAGAAAGCAGCTCCGGAGTAGGTACAGAAAGAACCTCAGCAACAGGGAGAAGTGCGTCGCAGAACTGTCCAAGTTCATCCACAAAAATAAGAAGCTCCCTACAGCGATAGAGCAATCCTCCCTGTACAATTCAATTAGGTTATACTACAACCGCAACTACTCCTTCCAAGACCTGCTCAATGAGGCGGTGATGAAACTCCCCTCAGGTGGCTTGAAGTCATTGATGGAGAAGGAGCTGGAGAGGAGAAAGATATCATACAACACACGAGAATGGAAATTCGACCTCGCTCAGGCAAGGTACTATGTCGTCGAGTACATTCAAGAACACTCAAAGCTACCGACCTCCAGGAACCTAAGATTTGTCCTTTCACAAGTCGCTAATATCACAACATGGAACGAATTACTGCAGGACTCTATAATTCTGATCAGACAGGGTGAACTACGGATGGAGCTAATCCATCAGCTACGGAGGAGATTAAAGTCAAAAGTTGACTGGCGAAATGATGGGAGAAAGATCATCGTGGAGAGAATCCAAGAATTCATCCTCGGGTATAAACGACTGCCTACCTCCAGGGATATGCACACTGAATTTGGCTACATATATAGGTACAAAAAGGAGTGGGGGGTGAGTTCGCAATTAGTGCTTATCAAAGAAGCCCTTGATGGTATAGAGAATCAGATGGACTCTGTGATCTGGAACCAATTGTACGTGCAGAACGAGGAAAAGCGGGAAAAATATGGTAAGGGATGACGAAACTCTCTGATTCATCACGAAGAAATACCAAAGTGGGAGATAGGGGCAAGCCGGTAGAATTACCGGAACTCATGGAGGGTACTCATCGCTGTCTAGTTATGCAAATTCCGAAACCATCGTGGGGAGGGTAGACTCCGTTATATTGGTGTGGTACGAAACAAGTGTATTATTCGAGATTTATGATCCACTGGATGCTAACGATATGGGTGCACCATCGTCTTGATAAGTAGGTGAGGATACATTCTTCGTTTCTGATACATCTGATGTGATCGTCTGAAATGTTCGGTATCCACTAAGAGAAGCGGGATTTATCGAATAGGACTTCGTACTGTACCCCATCCACGAAGCGGTAGGAGTGTGGTGTGACGGATCCAGATGAATAGTCAATGTCGTACAGGTAGAATCGGAAATTGAGAAGATCCGCGCGGGATATAGAGTATATCTGGAAAAGAGAGTAAATCCGTTTGCCGCTGAGCTGTGAGAGAAGCAACGTGGGGAGAGCAAACTGGTGGATACTGAAAGAACTCCGATCCATCTCCTCACCCTCGATCTTTGCCTCGATCGGAACAAGGTACGAAGAGCTTTCCAAGAAGTTGTCGATCTCCAACTGTGCCCGATCAACCATGATCTCTTCACCTTCTATAATGTAATTACCACTGACAGAGGTCTTGATCCGGCCTCCGAGGGTAAAGTGTTCTCTCTTTGAGAAAATTCTCTCGAAGAAGAGCGAATAAAGTCCCATCTCATTTGCCAAGACGATTCCAGTCTCCTCATTGTGAATGTCATCATTCTGTAGGAGTTTCAGGGAAACTGGGAACCTCGGGGGCTTCTCGAGATGAATCATATCGATATGGGGATAATTTGGAAAGAGGGTGGGGAGGTCACGTGCAGCTCGGTTGACCAGGACACAGCCTCCACTCTGATTCCGTATCTGCTCAAGACCGAGTCTCCGAAGTGCCCCCGGCAGCTCTTCAGCGGAGTAAGTCGGGATGAGCCTGACCGGTTTGGCACCGACTGCTTTGAAGTCAGACGAACTTATTTGGAAACAGGGTTGACCTGACTCAAGCCAAAGTGCTATGTCGGCACTGAGCGGCCCCGACATGAGCAACTGCTCCCACTTCTTCTCCCGCTGACTCACAGACTTGGGGATGGTGGATGAGTTATAAGTGATCCGCACGACCGCTGCACGGGTGTGGCTCGGAAAATAATTTATGCTCTGACCTTCTGACCGCAGTTTAGGCAGAACCTGTTGGTTCGTTCTTGAGTGGTGCCACAAGAGAAACAGTCAATCGTATCCCTGTAGGTATGGCTGGTCTTGAAAGTATCTCTGAAATCGGGGTGGTGTCGGCCCCTCCTGTCCGAATGTCTGTCTTCGTAGAAGGTGTCGTTGTATTCTTGGTCGTAATATCTGTCACCGTGGTGGGACATTCTTCGGTCGTACCTATCTCTCTTGAAATGACCTCGCTTTCTTCGTTTCTTGAAGGTCTTGTCGAGATCAATTCTCTTGAGGACAAAGACAGCCCCCACAACAAATATTGCCAGAAGCACGAGAGCGAGTATCCAACCAATATCTGGTACGAGCATCGCTACAGCCACAAGTATTCCTATTACCGTAAGGAAAACTACTATGCCTATCACGACTCCAACAATATCCTCGATTTCGAAATCAAGAAAATCATCTAGATCCATATAAGTATAGTAATGTGGTTATATATATCAGCTTTTGGCTATGATTAATTGTTTTATTGTTCATCGACTGCGGTTATGGGTGCATATAGTTCCGCGCTCTGACGCGAAGTACGCTATTGAGTCCGGAGCGGGTACCTGCTCACGTGTGGGCGCACGCTCGTGTGTATGAGGGCTCAAGTGAGTGACTACGAGAATCGCAACAAAATTTGAAGAAGTACATCGGGTCAGAATAGTGTCATGGAGAATCGCGTACTTTTACCAGCCACCGTTGAATCGCGTAGATCCAAAGATGATCGACGCGAAAGTTCCTGAAAGGCTAATATTGCGTATAATTATGGGGTGTGGAAATTGCGGTATGGAGCGATCTGGGACGCTTGTATGCCAAGAGGTCCTAAAGGCTGAAATTCGAATTTGCGCTAAGCTGAATATTGTAATAAACAAGTGTTTTACATCATAATGAATTATTTTTCACTAACGATGTACGAAATATCTCCTTTTGGAGGGTTGTAAGAAGATAATGATATATTCATATTAAATTTGAAATAAATGGGAATTGTGTATAGTAGGAATAACTGTCTAATAAGTTAAGTAACTGGAACTATCTCCAAAACTAACAAAAATTCAAAGTTAGTCCGAAAAGGCTATCTTTGTTAATACCGTCAAAAGTAGAAGGTTCCGCCCGGATGAGAACACA
>JALWRB010000022.1 GCA_027077875.1 Candidatus Heimdallarchaeota archaeon | reverse complement strand
TGGGTTGAACAGTATCAGAGCGAGTTGCTCCAGCTTGGGGAGAAGAATAGACAAACTATTCCCAAGGGTACAGGTGAAGTTCTCGTGACAAATGGTGTCTCTAGTTTCCTTCTCCCTTTCAAAAGACCCAAATGGTATACTCAGGAATTGAGTACGATTTGGAAAATGGTATCTCCTGCCGACTTAAAGAGAGAGAATGAAGAGGATTCAACCAGCACCTTTGATTTTGATAGCGAATACTACAGGGCATTAAGTCTTGCATATCACATCTCGAGGAAGCTCTTCAATGGAAAGGTCACTAAGGAGAAAATTGCAGCTGCATACATTCCTGCAAGTGCTGTACTCTTTGGTGAGCCACGGAAACTCTCTGATGGAGGAAGGGGTGCCCCCGAGCTCATCTCCTCATCTCATGCTATTGCATGTCATTGGTGTAGCAACAGGGATGAGTACAAGGAGGTTCTCAAGCAGTTCAAAACTCTGGTTCATAATGAATCCGAAGAGGATCCAATTATCTCCTCACTTGAAGATCAGATGGCAAAGATACTGGGTGGTTAAATGGATATTCAATCTACATATATTTTGGATCAATATTTCTTAGTTTCTGACCTTTCACCTAATACAAAAAAGCTCTATAGGCAGAGTTTCAAGCTGCTATTGGCATTTGCAAAGAAGGATATTCTTGAAATAACTTCAGAGGATATTGCAAGGTTCAGGGAGAGCAGAGCTCATCTCAAACGGACGACACTCAATAAAGACCTCATGGCATTCTCAAGTTTCTTTTCGTGGGCTGAGAAAGAGAATTTAGTTAATGCAAACCCTGTTGCTCGAATCAAGAAGTACCGGCTCAAGAAGTCTGAAAGAATACGGGAGAACTATGTCTCACATGAGGACGCACTCAAACTCATTGAGGAACCACTATGCCCAAAGATCAAGGAGCCTCGCAAAATTCAAGTGAGAGATCACGCCATACTCGCCACACTGTACTTTGGTGGTTTGAGAGTGAGTGAGCTCTGCAATCTCCGAGTTTCTGATTTTCGGGGGACTCTATTGTACGTTGAGGAATCCAAGGGGCACAAGTCCAGGTTGGTGGAGATCCCTGCAATCCTCCAAGAAATTATCAAGTGGTATATTCAGAAGTGCAGACCAGAGGGATTCCTCTTTGGTAAGGGAGGGAAGAAAATCAGCACGAACGCAGTGAGGGATCTCGTGAAGAAGTATGCTATACGTTTAGGGATCCAAGCGATTGGCGATAAGACAACGGTCACACCAGTAACTCTACGCCATAGCTACGCAACTCATTTAATAGCTTTGGGCGTCAGTGAATTGGTGCTCGGTGAGCTGATGGGGAATCCCACCGCAGTGTACAGGTACGCACACCCAACGCAAGAAGCTAAACGCAGAGCAGTAAATCTCATGGAGGAATCATGATGGGAAAGAAAATTCGAAAACTTGGTGGGAGAAAAAGAAGAGGTTCTAGAAAAGTGAGGCGTATAATCATTCGTAATACTACTTCTCCTTCAGATATCAAAGTGATCTACAAATATAATGAAGGATTTCAAGGGGTTAGAAGTGTAAGAGAGCTATTGGATTTGGATGAAGTTACTGTCAACCAAAAGGTATACTCAAAATTAATGAGCAAACCTGGGCATTTATCTCTTTCCGAAATTCAAAAGATATTGGAAAATCCAGAAGGAATTTACAAATCAAATGGTGATAAAACTGAAACTTGGTTTTTTGTATCAAGTTCATCAAAAGTTAAGAGAGTGGTAGTAATTATCGAAAAGGATTCTAAATCTCATCGTCTAGCTACTGCTTATATGATGTCAAAATCAGATTTTGACAAATTGATTGAAAATATGGATCTTATATGGAAGCTTTAATTTTTATGTAATTCCGTAATCCATCAAATCTTTCAAACTCAATCCATGCATATTTCTTCTTTTTTCCTTTGGAATACATTATTAGTATTCCTTCCTCATTAATTGCTAATCTTGCCAAATTTTCTCCAGACTTTTCATATTCAAAGAATAATGCGGAATCATCTACAATGATTTCAGATGGCTTTTCCCCCCAGTCCAATTTGTCTTTGATATATGCAAGAGCTGCATCTATAATTTTGGACTCGCTGAACTGGTGAAGGATACTATTTCGCATATTCATAATAATATTATTATTAACAATGATATAATTGTTTCGCCCCCTGATTCTTTTGGGTCAAAGTTATGTCTCTCAAACACAACCGAGAAAAACCGAAGAGTATGCGGAATACTCTACAGTCTATTTATATTAGAGCTACTATGGGGTGATTTTTTGGTCTCCATGGTAGGTTGATTCTAGTCTAGCAGTTCGGGGTACACACACCGTCATTCACCTGTCACTCAAATCCTCAATAGTCATACAACACAATACCACTTATGGCCAAGAAGAAAGTCAGAAAGCTAGGGCGAAGGGGTAGACCCAGATTAAAGAAAACAGTACCAGTACGCAAGAGTGAATACAGACATGTTTTTTCGCTCCAGTCTCGGAGAGCCCGGGATCAGGATCTGAAGAGGACATCGTCTAAGGTCCTGCGGGGTGATGAAAATGAGATCCCAGAAGCAGATTTGAAGAATTTGACACGGAAATATGACTGGGCAGGAATAGATACTCAAAGAAGGCTCCCCATGAGCGAGGTGGAGAAGGAAATTCGAGAGATCGCTCAAAAAGAGAAGATCCGTGGAGTGGATGCTCAAAGGATGAAAAAGCTACTATATCTTAACCAAGAGCGGAAGGAAGAGCTCGAGCAGAACCTCGAGATGAATAGGGGGATAAGATCAAAATGGGAAAATAAAGAGACCAAGTACATCATGGATGACGAGATTGATTTCATACAGCACGAGCTGGACAAGATCTCCACATTTCGAGGTGAAATCAACCGAATAGAGGAAGAGGAACCAATGTCTTTTAGAGAGCAATCAAAGGGGAAGATGGGGATGTACATGAAAAGCGAGGGATCCCACACCAAGGCGGTGCGAAGGATATCCAGAGAATGGCAGGCGTATAAGGACGACTTCGTTCAGAGCCAAAGAAAATATGTAAAGCATGGTAAGAAGATAGTAAAACTGAAAGGTGATAAATGGTACAGAACTAAAAGCGAAGCCTTGCTCCACGCCAAAAAGGGAGATGTGGTGATCAAGCACTTCGACCGCTACTACATCTACACCTCTTGACATACACCTGTCATTCAAAGGGTCTTATCTCTTATTTACAAAACTCTGGTAGGGCCAGCACGACTGGCCAGTGATGACATGAACAAGATGAAAACACTATTCCTCATCTCCCTTTTCCTGATTGGCTTCGTCGGGACGACACAGATCGTCTCCGTTACTGCTGCGGAGAAGGAGACCGGTGAGGTCTACGAGACTTTCATGGACCTGCTCGGCACGGTCAACTACACATACTACGCCGACGGGTCCCAATACGAGGGCAAGCTCTCCTCACTTTTTGCTGAGCCTGCGGTAAAGAACGAGCAGGTGAGCTTCGCCATCTCCATCGGGTACAGCTACGTCTACTACTGGACTATGCCAGATGGTAGCGTCCCGACGAAGATTGAGCAGATGTACGGACGAGATGCGGTGGCGATTCCCCACATCCTCTTTGACCGATCAGGCGAGGGCATGCCTGATAACAGCTTCGGAGGCTTACAGCTGCAGCAGGCCACCGGGTCGGACAACCTGACGGTTGATACGCTCGTCCCCGACGAGACCAAGGACATCTACTCGCTAGGGGAGCTCATTGCGAACAGCTCTGCACTCGTCAGCCAGAGCCTAGTGGATCAGGTGTACGAGTCCAAGTACGAGGACTATGACCAGTACCTGCTCAACTTCCAGGACTCGGATCTGCTCTACTCGAAGCCAGATCCGTCAGATGAGCCAACGACTCAGATGTACGGGACCGACAACCTCACGTCCACGGTCTACATCTGGTTGGCGAGGTACATCGAGGACAAAAAGGGCTACAACGCCTTTACCGTTGACATCGACGACAACACTGAAAACATCACCAGTGAGGCGGTATCTGTATATATGAACCAGGAGGCCGTCGATGTGGTGAGGCAGGTGGTGGACGACGCACTGGACGAGGCAGGGGTGACCTCTCTCTCCCTCGGATCCATTGGTTTGGCAGTAAGCAAGAAGATCAAGGGCACGATGTCATTTGCTGGCGGTATTGCCACATCCATGCTAAAGCAGTACGACAAGGTGGCTCCCGCACCCCTGAAGTCCACGGGTATTGGCGGGAAGCTCGCCAAGCAGACCCTCTCGGCTGGGATGGCGGTCGCTATGGCTCCTGCTCGGGCTGCACTCTTTGGCGGTAAGTTTGTCTCCAGCGGCATCCAGAAGACAGGTAATTTTCTGGCCACTCAGGTCGGAAAGGTCGCCAAGGGTCCGTTCTCGTTCCTAGGTGGGTTCTCGAAAATCATACAAGATGCGACTTCATTCCTTGCAAAATATTGGTGGGTTGCATTGGTGATCATCGGACTCTGGCTTGCACTCCCCCAGATCATCTCTGGAGTTTCAATGTCATTCCTGAGCAGGCGTAGATGATTTCTTTTTTGCTCGGTGTGCTGTCTTTCATGATCGCACATTTTCTTCTTATTTTTTTTAATACTCTACATATGCAGTTTGTACTCTTTATTCTCGCAGGAGCAGTGATCGAGGAGAGTTTGAAGATATCGACCGCCAAGTTGGCGGATGTGAATTTGTATCTAGTCGGACTCGGGTTTGCAGCTGCAGAGTCAGTGTACTATTACTCACTTTTCGGGAGTATCGTACTGCTGAATCGGGCGATCAGTACGGCATCACATCTCGTCTTCGCTTGGGTCTTCCTTCGTTTCCAAGGGAGGAGAGGATTCGCAGTTGCGGTAGCTACTCACTTTGCGTACAATGCCTACTGGCTGCTGTAAGTCACCTGTCACTCAAATCCTATTGTATTGATTAGAGAATAGCTGAGGTATGAAGTACAAATCAACTGCACTTATACTAGTTGCGATGGTGCTGCTCAACGTCGGTACAGTCGCTCTGCTCTACCAACTTGCTCCTGTTGAGGATCCTGCTCCAGAGGAAACTCCTGTAGTCTATGTCGATATGCGACTGAACTACACTGTTTATGAGGGGGACTGCTCTCCCGGCGAACTCTGGAGCTATCTACTGAACAACAGCTACTCTAAATATGTCGGAGATGACGCAATTGTCTTGGTCATAAAGAGCTGTGCAAGCATCAACTCCGTGGTGCTCACTGGTCTGTGGTACCAGGGGCACAACTACGTCAATGAGTCCGCGGTATTGTACGGGGACTACGAGGTCGTGATCACTTTTCTGCTGAGCAGGTAGTTACACAAGTATATTCACACACTATTTTCACAACATGGCATTCTCTTTTAAATAAAATTCCTCCATTGATTAACGAGTGATTAATATTACCCAGAGAAGAATTAATGATAAATTCAATGAGGAATTTGACATTCTCCATAAGGTTGACCCAAAGGTTTTAGCTGCACAGGATAAAGGCAGTACTATGAGTCAATATCCTCTTGAAGAATTAAGACATAAATCTCTATTCCCAAACTCTAAAAGAGAGATTCATAGCATATTTAGATATCCTGCCAAACTCATACCTGCAATTCCCCTAAGTTACCTCAACTCAAAATATCTCCCTGATGAGGGAAGTATTCTTGATCCGTTTGTTGGTTCAGGAACTGTACTTGTGGAGGGGCAGGTTAAAGGGTACAAAGGGTATGGAATTGACATTAACCCACTCTCTATCCTACTCACCAAGGTTAAGACAACTCCAGTTGATTGGAATCTCTTCCATTCGATTAAATCAGAGTTTTGGAGTTCTGTGATAGAGGAGGATCCTGATATTCCCGTATTTACGAATATTGAGTATTGGTTTGAGCCCCAAGTACAAGAGGTTCTGGGAAAAATACTTAATGCTATTAATCAGATATCTAACGAGGAGAGCCGTGATATCTTCCGTCTATGTTTCGCCTCGATAATACGAAGTATGTCCAATGCCGACCCTATTGTTTTTCCACCAGTGTACTCAGATAAGGCGAAGAAAGGAAATATCAATAGATCATTCCAATCTATTCAAGCTGCATTTGATGAACGGTTGGACTATATTGTCAAGACGCTAAGTAATCATTTAAGCACTCTAGTTGCCCCCCATATTCCGGAAGTAAAATTAGGGAGTGCAACTGATCCAAGAGTGTATCCAGAGAACTTAGATCTTGTAATTACCTCCCCTCCCTACATTAACGCACAAAAGTATCTCCGTACTACGAAATTTGAGCTCTTTTGGTTGGGTCTCCTCCATGAGAGGGACAAAAGCGAATTGGAACGTGAGTTTATTGGAACAGAGCGTCTTCTCAGAGATGATTATTCACTACTGGACAACTTAAATGGTCAGCACTGGTCACCATGGGTCTCTAAGATCCGTGAGGTCGATGAGTACCGAGCATTAATAGCACATAAGTACTTCTTGGACATGGGGGTGACATTCGAGAATATATACAATTCTCTGAAGAAAAATGGGAAGTTCATTCTTGTTATGGGAAATAATTCAATCCGGGGAATTAGAATAAAGAATCATGAGATTATGATCGAGATGGCTAAGGATACTGGATTCTCATTTCTGTCCGGTAAGATTGACCCAATCCAGCAGAGATATCTCTCGACAAAGAGGAATGAAACCGCAGATTTTATGAGATTCGAATATGTGCTAATCTTTAGTAAGGACTAGAAGAAATCATCTAATGTTGTTTGAGTACCGTCAGAGAATTCTATGAATTTTCTACTCCTCTTCTTTACACTGCGATTTAGCTTTTTGTCAAGTATCTGTTTAAAAATGACTCTATCATAAATAAATTTATTAAGTTCCTCTGCAGTCAATGAAATTGTATCTCTAGATAACGGAATAATGTTTAGGACTGGACCAAATACTTTGTTTATGTGATAAACTGGTTCAAGGGAGGTCCCATCTTTTGACTTCCTTAGTGGAGATACTTGAATAAGTGAATGTTTGACACAACTGTCCAATAACTTTCTTGTTTCTTTGCTTAATTTTTCTGGTTCTGAAACCCTAAAAGCGCTAATCGCGTTTAAGTTGATTCTTGAGTGCAATCTTTTTGCGAAATAAGAGCCCATTGTTTGAATGAATTGTTCAACTAAGCTCTTGTTTTCAATCTCGCGTATCATATCCTTGAATTTGCTTTCAGAATATTTTCGAATAACCTCTGATTGGATTTGTGGATCTATCGGAAAATCTTTGTCATATTCTTTTCCATCCATATATTCTAATAAATCCACGACCAATTCCAAAAAATTACCTATTATTCCTGATGAGATCAAAGCAACATCCCTAAAGCCGTAGAAGTTTATTTTTCCTCGTTTAGGGAATTTTTGGTCATATATTTGCTGTTCTTCACTTGACAACTCCTCCTCATATGATTTAGTAATTAACTTCGCTGCAAAGGTTGAAGAAACTGAATCTCCCAATATTTTTGAAATGTCAAACTTGGACGAAAACATTTGATTAATTATTTCTAACCTTGCATTAGCTATATCTCTGAAGAATGAAACATATTTACTTGATCCAATAATTTCCGAAAAAATATTTGGTGAAAACCTCGGTATATCTCTTATCTGAATGGATCGTGTACCAATTGTTTCATACGTAATCCCATGCGGTCGAAATGCAATTTTATATGAAAGATTTTCATGACGATTAATAATGATCGAATTGACAATTTTTTGATGTTCTTTTTTCAATGTATCGTATTCGTCAAAAAGGAACACGGTATGATAGTTTTCGTAAGGATAGCTTTCTTCTCTTTTAATCCCCTTAATTATTGAATTCACTAAATTATATAAACTTCCTGGATTAACAAGTATGGACGTCTGGTTGTAATTTTCCTCTTTTTTCAATATAATTGCGTCTCTACGTAAAACATATTGTAACCTTACCCTCTCTATGATTGTATCCAATCTCTCTTCTTGATCATGTATCCTAAAAATACCTTTTACTTCTGGGAAAACCTTTGAAGCATCAATAGTAACCGAGGAAGTGTCAATTTTTTTTTCAAGGTAATTCAGAAATTCGATAAATAACTTAAACGTAATGTAGTCAATTTTTATTTGGGGTGTTGTCTCATCTATATCTAATTCAATTAAATTTAATTGTTCCCAGTTAATAAAAATGGGAAATATGTTTTTTTCCTTATTTGTTATTTCAAAAACTTTAAGAATCATTGATTTCCCTGTCCCTCTCTCTCCTTCAATAAAAAGGGATCTTGATCCAAAGATGTCAGTTGTTTCACCTGGATAATGGATGTATAATGATATCAACCTTTCCGAATTTATATTAAGCATAGTTTCGGTACTTGGTTGCAAGATAATATTCATTTGTTCAATGATGTCTTTATGTATTTTCACTGTTGATTCCTCCTATTTGGTTGATTAACAAGTCTCGATAATACCTTGTTTCCTTTATTATTTTGCTGATAGTATCGTTATCGGGGACTATTCCCTTATGGGCTGCATCATTTCCTGTAGAAATGATTGTTTCAATAAATTGTTTTGATCCCTTATCGATTTTCTTGGATCTATAAATTTCCTGAAGTTTCGATCCTGGTGCACTTTTTCTACTTGTTAAATCATAATATTTCAAAACTTCTGATAGAGTTAAGTCAATTACAAGTCGACAATAAACTATTGCACCAATTTCAAATCCCTTATCTAATAATTCCTTTGCCTGATCCAATAAATCTTCCGAGAAAGATTCAAAGAATTTTTGTTTCAAAGAGAAAAAATATTTTTTCTGAATACCATCTTTTAAGTTGACTAACTTTTGCAGATTGGATTTTATAAGTAAGTCCACAAATTCGGGAAATATCATCATATTGTCCAAGTGAGATAATGAGATAGGGCATTCATCTAGTAGAAAATCTTTGTAATCAAGGGATTTTATGAGTCCATTTGATTTCAGAACCCAGCCATTATATTTTGCAATGAAATCATTGTTTGGAGGACTTGAATAATGTTCGAATTTTGGTCTAGGTAACCTAACTCCATCTTCAATCAATTCATCAATTAATCTTATAGGATCGAAATGCCCTCTCCGATTATCGTCCATACCACCCCTCGTCGCCGATTGAATAAAAATTTTTCTCACGTAGTCTCAAATAATCGCGTTCAATTATAGTGATTATTCTATCTCATTCTCATAAATTCTCAGAATCTCTATATATCAGGTTTGGATTCGTACTCAATGAGGGT
>JALWRB010000021.1 GCA_027077875.1 Candidatus Heimdallarchaeota archaeon | reverse complement strand
GTATCGTACTTTTCAGTTCCGTTCTCCTTGAGCATGAACCAAATTTTCAGTGCGTAGAATGGTCGTGACAGCTGAATTCCATATTCAGTCGGCCACCTTCCTCCAGAACCCAGACCCCGTTGGATCTCTGTGAGATAGGACGGACGTAATGAAAAGCTCTGCCTGTGTAGGTTCTCCGATTTGACAAGAGCACACCCCACTGTGTAAGGAACATACATCCACTTGTGGAAATCAAAAGCGAGGGAGTCCGAGAGGGCTATTCCCTCAACCAATGATCGGTATTTACTGGAGAGCGAGGCAATTGCACCGAATGCACCGTCGATGTGGAACCAGAGGTCGTATTTATCGCATATCTGTCTTATGCCTTGCAAGTCGTCGACTGCTCCTGTATCGACCGAACCCACATTGCCAATGATGGCACAAGGTAGGAAACCCTTATCGATGTCCTCCTTGATAGCCTGCTCCAATGCATCGAGATCGATCTCGAAATTGGAGTCGGTTCTGATAAGCCTGTAGTTCTTCCTTCCAATTCCTAGAATTTCCAGAGCTTTCTGAACTGAGCTGTGTGTAGAGGTGGAGGCGTAGAAACGCATGTTCTTGGTATTCTGGATACCTTCTTCTCTCACATCAAATCCTGCTTTGACATTGCGCGCAACCGTGAGGGCAACGAGGTTTGCCTCGGAGCAACCAGAGGTAAGAACTCCGCTTGCCTCCTCCCCGTAACCCATGATCTGCTTACTCCAGTCAATTACTTGATCCTCTACGTACTTGGGCATGTGCTCCCTCCCACCTGTGTTGGAGTTCATTGCCGCGGACAGCATCTCTGCGAGCATCCCGAATGGACTTCCCGTACCATTGACCCATCCCCAGAATCTCGGATGGATATTCCCTGGTGGATATGGTAAGATATTTTCCTTGAATTGCTGATAAATGTCCTCCCTCTTCTCTCCTTTGCGCGGAAGGGGTTCCCTGATCTTCTCCTTAAGTTCATGGGAGATGGGTTGCCAGACAGGTCGCTCTCTGACGTCCCTGAGGTAGTCAATCATGTCATCGAGCATTCTGTGTCCAAGTTCTCTAAGGTCTTCCCAGTTATCAGGATCTAAGGTGTACTCATCCATCCGAAACATATGAATGCAGGAGGCGCACTAGATTAAATTTTCTAAACCTCTAGCTTACTTGGATATATCCGTGATATCCTTCAATGAGTCGAAAAGGACGCCTAAGATACCCATCTCGTCTTCCGAAATGTAGTCATCAAATTCTGCTGCGGAGAGCGCGTCGTCCTCGATCTTGTCGATTATATTCTCCAGAATCCCCGACTTAATGTTCTCGTCTGAGGAACTGTCAACTACCTGTTTCAGGAGTTCGATGGAAATCTTAGTTTTCGCTAAGATGTTTTTCTCGTCTTCAGAGACGACTCCATCTGCCATGACGACTTGCCAAACTCGTTCATTCAAGCGATTGAGTTTCTCCACGATGGATTTCTTAGGCATAAAATACTTAGATGTTTATCGAATTTAAGGATTATGAAGGTTATTTGTCCAATTCGAAGGTGAAACCGTTTTTGACTTGCTTGATCAATTCAGGAACGACATTTTTGTAGTCATCGACGATACCGTAGTCTGCGACTTGGAAGATCTTGGCGTTAGGATCGATGTTGATTGCCACTACCTTCTTGGAATTCTGCATTCCCATAAGGTGTTGCACTGCACCAGAGATGCCAATAGCAAAATAGATCTCGGGTCGAACAGTCTTTCCAGTCTGCCCAACTTGGTGATCAGAGGAGATGAGCCCTGCATTGACCGCGGCCCTCGATGCACCCAGCTCTGCGACCTGTCCGTTCGCCCGGATTGCATCCACGAGCTCCTGAAGCATCTCGAAGCCCTCTCTTCCAAGGTCTTTCCCACCGGAGATAATGATGTCGGCCTTCTCGAGCTCAACTCGGGAACCACCTTTCTGAACTTCAACAACCTCTTGGATCCAGTCTTCCTCTACCCACTTTGGTTCGAACTTAACTACCTCACCTGTTCTTGAGCTGTCTGGCTGGAGCTTAGCAAATACACCTGGTCTCACTGTTGATGACTGGGGATAGTTCCAAGGACCAATGATGGTTGCGAGTTTTGACTCCCCGAATGACGGACGCATCATCTTGAAGGCATGCATAAACCTCTGACCCTTCTTCCTGTTGACGTACATCCCGATGTCAAGCTGTGTGCAGTCTGCGGAGAGGCCGACGTGAAGCCGGGCTGCACACCTTGGTGCTAGGTCTCTACCAATTGCAGAAGCAGTGTAGATCATGATCTCGGGTTTGATCTCCCGTATAGCGTCGACAATTGCCCTCACGTATGGGAGCGTCCTGTACTCAAGCAACCTGTCGTCGGAAATAACGTACACCCTGTCCGCCCCATGCTCGATCAGTGTCTGCGCGTGCTTCTCGGCGTCCTTCCCGATGACGATCGAGGTCACAGTCTTGTCCTCCAATTTCTCGGAAAGCCTCCTGGCCTCTCCCAGAATCTCTAAAGCAGCAGGGTGAAGGTTCTCACCATCTGTCTGGGCCCACGTAGCTATTCCGCTTGCCCCGTCTCTTAGGTCTACCTCTGGAACCGCCATGTCCCTTTCTAGCTTTGCTTTCTCTCTGTCTGTACTCATGACGATTCCTCCTTTCGATTTACCGCTTCCAGAAGCTTTCCAACTCTCTCAGTTGCCGATCCCTCGTTGAATAATTCAACGGGTGGTCTGTCAATCACGACATTCAGGACCCTTGAGACAATAGTGGGTGACCCTGCCACTCCGACTTCTTCCTTGGTCAGGCCGATTTGTTCGACGCTGTAGACCGTGATGTTGTCCTCAGAAGTCCTGAGAGCTGCACCGAGACTTGGACCCCGAGGTGTATTGGCCGCGGTGTGAATCGACAGCATAACAGGTATTGGGGTGATGAATGTCTCCCATCCTCCCTCAACAAATCTCCTGACCTTCAGGTTCTCACCCTCAAGTTCGATCTTGTCGACGTAAGTGACCTGCTGGAACCCGAGATGCTCCGCGACCTGTGGGCCCACATGAGCGGTGTCTCCGTCAATGGTCTGCAGACCAGCGAAGATGATGTCTGTATCTGGGAGATACTTCTTGATCGTAGAGGAGAGTGCAAGGGCTGTTGCCCACGTATCCGAACCTGCTAGTAGCCTGTCCGACACGAGTATTGACTTGTCAGCCCCCTTCCTCATAGCTTCAATAAGTGACTGCTTGGCATTTGGTGGTCCCATCGAGACTACGGTGATTACACCCCCTACCTTCTCCCGAAGCTTCAATGCCTCTTCGAGTGCAGCATTGCAATATGGGTTGATCATGCTCTTTCCCGACCGATCCATCATCCCGTCAGCCTTGGTCTTCATTGCCTTGGGGACTGGAACCTGTTTCAGGAGCACGACTATGTTTAAATCTTTCAATGACATGGTATTGCCTCTTTCCGAAAGAGTCAGCCACGGCCGCTAGGGCCAGTAACTATTATATGTCGATGAAACACCTATTCAATTAAAATGATTCGAATGAGAGCTAATTATATCCAACTTTACGATCAGAAGATACTATTAATTCTAAGACACCACGCATATTCGAATGTGTGAGAAATTCTTCTATTCTTTCCCTTCAGATGAAGTCAGAGCTCCCATCGACAGCAGGAATCTCCGTTTTCCCATCTCGAAAATTTCCTCGGAATGACTCACCACGATCAATGTGTAGCCCTCGCGCCACAACATTGTCAGAATATTCTTCATCTCCTCAATGTGCTTTAAATCGAGATTTGCAGTCGGCTCATCTAGGAGTAGAATACCTCTCTCTCGATAAACTGTTGCTCTGGCCAGATTCGCCCGAATCTTCTCCCCTCCGGAGATCTCATCGAAGTAGCTTGCTTCTATCTTCTTAAGATTCAGTGATTCAAGCACACGATCCACCATCTCTTGGCTCACTGCAACATCTTCTAAATTTTCCTTAATTGTTAAGTGGCGATGCAAATTTGGCTCTTGAGTGACATATGTCAACCGGTCCAGAATCTCGGGCTGGCTATATGTCACTGGTAGACCCGGAAAATAATTCGCAATTACCTTGAGGAGAGTTGTCTTTCCAGAACCACTCGGTCCACTTATTGTTATCCAGTCGTTCTCAAATATGACCAAGTTGGTGTCCTTTAGAACAGACCTTGTGACTCCTGATCTTACTTGATACTCAACGTCTACACCTTGAAGCCGGATAATCTCATTCATTGATTCCTCCCCTCCTTTATCGGATATATCCTGAGATGATCCTCTTCCAACCTAATCTCAACCATTTCTCCTATTTCCAATTTCTCAATTATAAATTTGGGGAGATGGATTGCCCCCTTGCTGTCAACAGGAACCTCGTGATAGATACCTTGCACTAAATCCTTGACATTTGATTCACTTATCTGTCTCTTCAGTATTCGGTCGAAACGACCGTGATTGATACCAATAATAACATCTGCATATTGCGAGATTTCAGGATCATGGCTAGTGTAAATAAGGGTAATATTGCCCTCCCTGCATTTCTGGATAATCTTCTTAATCACTACATGCTTGTTCACTTCATCCAGAGCGCTGGTGGGTTCATCGAGGATGAGCAATTCAATGTTTTTTGCCATGGCAATTCCAAGGCAGACCATCTGCTTCTCACCACCAGAAAGATGCAGCACCTTTGTGTCTAGTAATTTCTCAATACCCAAATCAGAGGTGTATTCTCTGAGAACATCTGGATCGATGGAATCTGACAATATTTCGAATATCTCATAGTTCTCATTGACTGTCAGGTCGTACTGGAGGTTTTCTCTCATGTTCTGATGAATGTAGTGCACCTTTGATCTCCAGTATTCTTGCAGCTCTTGCATGGGGAGCATGTGGATGGGAATATTATTGACAAGCACCGACCCAGTTGTTGGTTCCGTCCTTGAGGCCAATATGTTCAGCAGTGTGGTCTTGCCGGATCCACTCTCTCCTGTAATGGCGACTACATTTCCCTCTCTGACCTTTAGTGTGATATTGCTCAATGCCTGTACATTTTCCTCTAACCTGCCATTCGGTCCAAGATAAATCTTGGTAAGATCGGTCAGCTCAATCATCTCTTATCATCTCCTTATTCTGTCTTCTGAATCCCATATACATGGACAATGTAGAGATCAGAATCATAACCCCGAATTCAATAAAAGCCCTCGTGAAATCAATCCCCAAATATCTTCTTGATGAGAGAAGTAGGAACCGGAATGCATTGCTAAAAGAGAATGAGAGTACGAGATTCAGTGCAGTTGTCAGGACAACATAGTTGACCATTATGAGCAGTAATGCTCTTGAAACAGATTTTTTCAGCATTAGGTTGTTCTGTAGTGAGTTCCTCATCAGATCCAAAGCCTCTTCGGAAGCGAATGTGTAAAGTTGGTATAGTGATAACAGTCCGACTGGTATGATCGACGAGATGAGCAAGAATTGAGTCTGTAGTAGTGGATACAAGATTGAAGTGGTATCTGTCAACTTCTCGGGTGGAGGAATTGAATATATCGAAATCTCCGAGTTGTACCCTATCTCAACTTCAATATCATTGACGGTTTCCCTTGTACGTCTTATGTCCTGTAGATTAAGTGTCAAGATGGTTTTCTTCAGAAAGCTAGATTTTAACTCGATGATCCTGTTTGCAAGTACCATGCTTATCAAACCAGTAATCCTGATACTCTCTTCATCATTGACTCGATCTGGAACATTCAGACCATCCAATTGCTGTGTTATCCAGTAGGAACCCCACACGTCTTCTGGGTCTTGGTCCGTTACTCGTACCACGTCCAGCTCTTCAGTAAAGAAGTTCTTCCCAAAAACAGATGGGTTCCTGGGATTAATACTACCCTCAGAAATGATCTGATCTGTGTATATCGAATTCTCGAATAGTTGAATATCATTTTCTCCAAACCCATCAAGTTCTTCATCTAAATTCCAATTTGGTGTGGAGAACGATCTCAATTCACTCATGTTGTATGCAATCAATGTGACTCTTACTTCAGTGCCAAATTCCTCAGATAGAACGTAGTCGGTAAATTCTATCATGGCTATTGTCATCAAGGATTCGACATTATCCAAAGCAGAGAGGTTTCCTTTCTGTCCATCCAAGAAATCTGGGGCGTTGTTGGCAAAATCAATTGCCACGTCTCCCCCTAGATCTCCTCTAATCTCGATGACATGGATTTGCTGAACTGAACTTGTCAAGAGTAGTAGGCTTAGGAGAATAGCTCCTACAGAGATAGCTATTGAAATTGCCCCCATCTTCAGCGATATATGATTGATGTACTTCAGAGACAGTAGTGCTTTCCTGTATTTAGGACCAGAAAAACGTTGAACTCCCCTGATAGCAAAATTTACAATCTTCCTGTATGCATCTCCTAACGCAAGTGTCACGAACAATATCAACAGAATCGGTTCTAGAGAGATAAATACATCTGTATTCAGAAAACCAAGACCCTTATTTGGTATTTTATCAACCACCATATTCAGGACGATGACACCGACTAGAAGAATGATCACGAATTTCTGGGTTAAAGCAAGGGGCCGATTCATCCTATATCTGTAATTCTCAGTTTGCCTATTCCCTGCGAAGGAGAATACGATAGAAATCAGTCCGATATAGACGAAATACAGGGATAAGACATAGGATAGTTGAGGTATCAGGTTATTGAGAAATAGCCCAAGTATGAATAGCAACAGGATACTTGGGACATGTATAATATACGTCTCGAAGAGGTCAGCACTATCCCCAAGCGGTTTTATGTCGTATCCGTCCGAACTATAAAATTTGAAAATTTCCTCCTTCCGCGAGGCATAAGCCATCCAATTATTGAACAGAGAAAGCCCTAGTATTAGGTAAACAATTGAAGTTAGATACGAAATCAATGTATCGTACCTCGTCTTCAAATCCTTCTGAAGTGTATAGATCCTCTGTATCTCGGACTTTATAATATCGAATCCCTGTGAGGATAGGTCTTTGGTCAGATAGATTTCCATTCCTCGATCCATGTCCCCGTAGAGGTCATCTGAAGAAAAATACATTAAAGACGCCAGACTAAGACTGCTAAAATAATCTCCTACTGGTATAGAGGCTGGTTTGAGGATGCTTTCGAGATAAGTAGGTGAGACCAAGATCAATTTCTTCGTACTAATCCCAATACTGGTTGTTATATCCAATAGATTTCCAATACTTGAAGGTTGAAGAAGTTTCACCTTGGCAACTATGTCTCGGGTATTCGACGACTTACTTGAGGTGAGGTTAATTTGATCAGTGTCAAGATTACCCAATTGGAAGTAGTCATATTCACCGAAGATGGTCTTATTGACCTCAAACGCAAACATACTGTCATCTATATTCAATCCATCTGGAAATTCAAGTAAACTCATCACGAAATCTGTCAGCAGGATTATGTCAAAACTATCGCTTCCATACAAGAGCTCATTATCCGTATTCTCCAAAGTGGTCGGATACTTGAGCTTCCAACTAATCAGCGCATTTAGATAGTATATCTGATCGAAAGTGTACTTGATTTCGAATCTATCTTCTGTTTCTTGGAGTTGTATCGAATAGTTAGTTGGCATGTACTTCTTCAATTCTCCGTAATTTTGGACACCAATCCCCTCTGGATTGGACAGGAGCTGTTTCCTGATCAAGATGTGTCCTGAATCAAAATTCTCTCTATCATACTGTTCAGCGAAATAAGTCGAGGTCTGAAGGGATACATACTGCAGTTGAGTCAGTACCAAGATTATAATCAAGTACTGTATGACTAGAAGGATAGATTCCTTGAAGTTGATTTTTAGGTATAGATGAAGTAATTTCTTCTTATTCTTAGGACGTAATATCGCTATGATTAAGCCAGCTAACGCTAAGATAGAAATATTGAATAATATCCAAGAACGATTGAATAGAACTAGTATTGACAAAATAAAATATAATATACTCCTCTGAACTAACTTAGCATCCACATCGCATTTCCATAACCTTTCATATTTTATATTTGTGATGAATAAGGTACAGAAATTGAAATATTCTATTTAATGGTGAAAGGGTTGTATTAAATGTGATTTGGTAATATATTACGTAAAGTAGGGTAAATTATAAATCTCTTTGAAATATTAGTGACAAGATGATTGCATCTTATCGAGTTGTCTATCGTACAACACTTCTCATTCTTCTAATCTCAGTTGTTCAAGTCAATGCAGCTCCAATTTCCTATGAGACCAACCAGTCTCATTTTATAGGTGATTGGGGTGTGGCTGGAAATGGAGAGGGTCTATTGGACGGAGTATCCCATCTATATAGTGCTGATAACGAGCTAGTGATTACCGATTCTGGAAATTCAAGGGTTCTAACTTATGATTTGGATAACTGGAACCTCGTCTCGACTATAGATACTTTCTCTATCAACTCTTCTACTTATGTGGTGAGTGAGATTTATCAGACGATCAGAACTGAAGAGGATTTATTCTACTCAGTCATTGATGGCAATAAAGTCATATCATATACCCAGTCTGGTGAAATTCAGCAGGAAATTCTGATCCCAGTTTGGGAGTTTGGATCCAGTGAGGAGATAAGTATTGCAGTGGATAGATCCACAGCACCAGACACTATTCTTCTCTCTTTTGTATGGGCGAATAGGACATACGAAGGCCCTCAAATCTTTGTCTATGACCAGACTCTTAATCAGATTGATTTGAATGCTGTGGCCAATGTCTCATCAAGTACCCTGCAGTTTAGTTACTCTGAAGCAGGCCTTCCCCAATATCTCACGGTTAACACAGACAACTCTGAAAAAGATTCTACTGAGATAATCACTTTGTCAGCACTTGGTGAGAATAATTATGGGATAATCAATAGAACTGTGACTTCGCTTGGCTCTTATTTTGCAATATCTGCCGATTCCTTTGTATTCTTTAAGCGTGGATACTGGTTCTCAGGTAGCTCCAACGAAATCTATGATGACAATTTCAATCTTGCAGGAAAGCTAGATGAGTTCGGGAATTTCGGAACCTTTCCACCTGTAGACTCAATGATATTTCTCCCCTCGACAAATGAGGTGATATTTGCATCTGCTGAAAAGAATGTGGTCGCTTCAATCCAGTTCGGAGAGATCGACATCCCCACGACATCATCATTGTCTACATCAACCTCTGTTCCATTTTATCAATTGATTTTCGGTGGGAGATCATTCGAAATGATAACTGCTATTCTTGTACTGGTTATAGTAGTAGGATTCGGAATTGTGACATATCTGAAAAGACGTAGATCCAAAAAC
>JALWRB010000020.1 GCA_027077875.1 Candidatus Heimdallarchaeota archaeon | reverse complement strand
GAGGTCGAGCAGTTTATCCTTGACTCTCAACTTACCACCTCCTGTATTCCCTCCTCTTTAAATCTAGGAATACTCATTCAACTAATGAGTAATAATTTATCTTAAAAATCTCCAAAGCCGCCAATATATGTGAGAATTGTCATCTTTGGAGCAGACCACCTTATAGGTGCGTCCGTCCTCAGATTCCTCATAAAACTGAGGGTCTCTGACGAAATTGTCATCTGCAGTGAGACAGGGGATCTGCCTGATGGAGTTGTACAACGCGAGAATATCTTCAAAGCAGATATCAGAAAGAAAGAGGATCTACGCTCAATAATCCAAGAAGGCGACATCATCTACAACGGTCAAATTTACACCGAAACTATGGACTATTCAGATGTATTCTCCAAACTCAATCTTCACAGAAATGGACTGATCAACCTCATCGGTGTTGCGAATGAGAAGAAGGCAAAAAGGGTAATAACCTACATACCTGCGTTCCTCTCATGGTTGAGGATTAAAGAACCAATAACTGAGGACTCACACCAACACGTAATAGATGAGATACACTACACGTACAGTTCAGCCCTAGAGGTCTGCCAAAACTACTGGAAAAAGTCATACTATGGTTATCTTCCAGAATCTATAGCAGGTGATGTGGTCTTGGAGAGCGCTAGTGAATCAACCCAAGATGGAGAATCAACGGGAAAGTCCACGGGAGATCCGGGGAAGGGAGGACCAGTAGGTGGTCCAAGTGGGAAACCAAGTAGAGGGTCAGCCATGAAGTCCTCAGGGGGACCAAGTCTAGGAGGGCCATCAAGCGGCCCAAGTGGGAAGCCAGTTGAGGAGCCAATCACTAAGTCTTCTGGAGGACCAAGTCTAGGAGGCCCATCAAGCGGCCCAAGTGGGAAGCCAGTTGAGGAGCCAATCACTAAGTCTTCTGGAGGACTAAGTCTAGAAGGCCCATCAAGCGGCCCAAGTGGGAAGCCAGTTGAGGGACCAATCACCAAGTCTTCTGGAGAACCAAGTCTAGGAGGATCGTCAAGCGGCCCAAGTGGGGAGCAAAGTGGGGAACCAACCACGAAGTCTGCAGGGGGACCAAATCTGGGAGGAGCCACGAGTGGGGATTCAAAGGAAGATAAAGAAGAATCCAATGAGTCGAAAGAAGATGCTATAGTGAAATCAAAGAAGAATGATGTTACCTTAGCGACAAAGGAAGAAGGAAAGAAGAATGAAGAAACCGAGGACAATAATCATGAAGCAAAACTTGAAGGTGAAGAGGAGAAAGCTGCTGTAAGTGGAGGATCAGAGGATCCTCTGGTAAGGGAGGAGGATTTCGAGACGAAATTAATAGCCATCAGGGGTGGGAGGATCTTTGGTCCATTTGAAGAAGAGATTACACCCCTACTCTGGAAAGGAGTGAAAATCCAGAAGTTGGAGATCCATGGCAGTGGGTCCAAGGTCATGTCATGGGTACATCCTGAGGACATCGCAGTTGCAATGATCCAAGCAAGCAACTTCGATGTAGAAGGAGATTTCATGGTCAAGTCATTTGACATATCGACCAAAGAGCTAATCAAGAAGATGGACACATTTAATTACAGCACAACACAGATCTCTTTCAAGTCTAATCTTCTGCTGAATATCAAGCTCTTCTTTAGGAGAATTTTCAATCCAGATGCCATCATGGTGGATGTGGATTTAGGGACGAAGTTCGCTCTGTCAAAAGGCTATGTGATCGACGAGACAAAGGCTGTTAAATCCATGAGGTGGGCATCTCAACATCCCCTCGACGTCACGATTGAGGAGAGCTTCGACTGGTTCAACGATTACTACATAAAGAAGTTATAGTTCATCTCCCTCTTTCAGGAAACGTTCAAGTTCGAGGGGAGAGTATCCCGTTACCTCACTTAACTTGACCAGATCATCAAATTCATATTTCCCCCCGTACTCACCAAGTTTCATTCGAACCCTCACACCCTTGATCGTCTTGACCGTTGAGGATGTCCTAGCAGAGATGTGCCTGTCCTGCTGATAAACCCTAATTCCGAGAGTTCCAGTGTACTTCATAATCAGCTGAGAGAGACGATCCGTGTCCTCGTTCTTCACGATTACTCTGAAATTCCATCCAGGCCTGTTCTTCTTCATGAACACTGGAGAGTAACTCACATCCAGTGCTCCATGTTCCATCAGTACTGTAGAAGCATGTCCCAAGTGTTCTCCCGAAATGTCATCAAGGTTTGTCTCGAGGATTGTCACGGTGGAGCGTGTCTGTGAGGTAGACCCGAGGCGAAGGATGACTGCATTTGATCGATCCTCGAATGTTTTTGTGCCAAAACCAGCAGAAGTGTGATTCCAAACCATACTTCCTCGGCCACCAAAGACCTCTTTAATGGCTGCAAGAAGAGTCGCACCGGTGGGTGTAAGAGCCTCTCCAACCACAGAAGGTTGCGTGGTGAGCAATTTCGATCTGGAGAGGATATACTGTGTAACCGGCGCGGGTACCGGAATAATTCCATGAGAGGTCTTGACCCTACCTGAACCAGTCTCGATAGGATGTACGGATACTGTCTCAACTCCTAGTTTTTCGATGATGTAAACCACCCCAAATAAGTCGAGTACGGTATCTACCGTTCCGAGTTCATGCAGGTGCACATCCTCAACTCCGTGGACGACTTTCTCACCCTCAACAAGAGTCTCAAAGGCCATCGTCAGAACCCTCTGTGGCAATTCGGAATCGAGGTTCCTCCCTAGAGTCTCAAGTGAGGACCGAATCCTGCGTATTCCGAGGAACTTGTCCTCACCGCCTAAATCTATCCTGTATCCACGGAGCAACCCTGTGTCCACTGGTTCTATGGTCGCGGATATATCAACCTCCGTTACTTCGACCACATGTGCTAAAACTTGCTGAAGAAGTTCTGATTCAGGTATCCCACTCTGTTGGTGCCAAAGTCCGATCAGTCCAGCGAGGAGCATGTCACCAGAGCACCCGGATATTGAGGCATTGATGTCTAAGTGCAGAGCCATTTACATCACCGTTCCTTGGAGAAGACCAGACTTTTGACTGTAACTGGGACGACCTGTCCGTTGATCAAAGGGGCTCCTATGTCAATCCAGTCACCCTCGGCCACCTCTATCTCGTCAATAGAAGCCAAATTGTCCTTGATCCTCGTCTCACGTCGGATCACATTGCCGACACTGTTACCTATGTCCCTTTTGAATATCAGGAGTATTGGTAAATTATGATCTATTGTATTCGGAAGCGCTGCCTCTATTCCTTTGGCAAAGATCTTCAGCTTCTGGTAGGAAGCACGTACCGGATCCTCGAAACTCAATGCCACAATCTCCTCACCCTCCTTGATATCAAATTTCTGAAGTCCCTTCTGGATCTGATCACGGACATAATCGACACCAAGAAGCTCACGATCTATATCCACATTGATCACGGGGACATTTCTAAGAGGGAAATCGAGGGAATCATCATCGAGGAAACACGTGGATCCTGAGACCTGAAGCGTATAGCATCCTGCTCCAATAACTGTGGCACGTATCTTGTTGTCCGGTTCCAGAACTCGTCCGGGGAGTTGGGCAAACTGGGACTTTATCGCCTGTCCGAGCAGGTATCCAATGTCGTTGAAATTTCTTTCCTCGTCCGAGTAGATCATCTCAGACACTCCACCAGAGAAGATGTATTCTACCTCCCCCTCCGGGAATTCAATGTCTGGTGTCATCATGAGGCTATCTGTCAGATCCGAGTTGGGTCTTGGTGCAATAGACTCGATCAGTGAATTGGAGAACTGCTCGGAAATCTTCTTCAGATCCGCTTCGGATATATGATCTCCTACCTTGTACTTCATTCCTAGAGAATCCATCACTTTCACTGCTGGCTCATCTATACGTGTGATTCTATTCTCCCCGTTCATAGCGATTAGTCTCCCACCAACTGATATGCAAGAAGTTGATATTACCCTACCCCTGTGGGTGACCGCAATGTTTGAAGTTCCACCCCCGATATCACAGGAGATGACAAAAGCGTCTGTACCGTAGGACCTATCGACTGCACCAGATCCGAAAGCAGCGATTAGGGATTCGAAATTTGGACCAGCTGATGCGGCAACGAACTTCCCCGCGTCCTCTGCTAGCATCTCGACTATCTCATAGGCGTTTCGCTTCTTGGCGGTCTCACCTGTGACAATGACAACACCAGTCTCAACGTCCTTCTGCTCGATCTGAGCTTTGGCGTACTCTTCCCTGAAGAAGTCCACGACCCGAGCTGTATCTATTGTCTCGGCATCGAGTAACGGGGTGTCAATGATCGGAGACTTATAGATAACCTCACGGTTTGTGACCTCGAACCGTCTGGAATAGGACTTCTCGTTCCTGGTCAAGGTGATCTTGGAGAATACAAGGTGACTTGTCGAAGACCCCACGTCGATACCGACACTGAGCAGGTCAATCTGGTCTTCGGAAATGGCTAATGACACACATTATCTGCATCTCAAGAAATTATAAACTGCAGTATATTCACCAATGGCCTAGGCACGATTGTACTCATGACCGACACGGGTGTGAGCCTCGGACAAGGGTTCGTCACCCTGAACGGTCAATTGGAATCCTGCACCCATTCTAGCTCCATTAGAGAATAAAAATCCTGTTGCACAGATGCTCTCTGCCTGCCGCTGTGCGGTTCTTCTGGTGATAAGACCGGTACCATCGGGAAAGCTCAGAGTCGCTTTTCCCCCACCATTTGGATCCTCAACCAATTCAAGCGTAGCATCAGCGTCTTTCTCACTCTTCTCTACAAATTCACCTTGGACAAACTTAAGGATAGTTGCCATAATTAAACAATTGATTCAAGAAATATAAGGTTATCCGCTTCTAAGTATAAATCTAGCTGAAATAATTTCCAGAATAAAATCCTTCACTTGAAGAATTCTGTGTATTCGAAAACAATAAAACCTAGTATGAGATTGAGTACATGGCGATAAACTATCAAGTGCAAAGAATGTCATATTCCAATAGTTCGATATCCTTGTCCGGACTGTGGGTATACAGAGAAGGTTCAGGTCAAGAGTGGAGAGGACAGAATTATCCCCCCGTCCGAGCGATTCAGGAAAGAACCAGAAGAGCCTGAACACACCGTACGCCCCTCCAGCGTTGCCGAGAATGAAAGGCAGAAGGAGAAAACAGAGATGGTCAGACCATCAGAGATTGTCAATGACAAAACCCGAGGGATAAAGATCACCGAATTCGGGGGTAAGGGAACAATTGATGTCAACGAGATGCCTGCCAAGACAGTCAAGGAGCTTCTGGCACAGAGAAATAAGGAACTGGAGGAGAAGGAAGTCCAGAAGAGTGAGCCTCCCTCTGATGATAAGCTCTCGATCAAGGACCTTGAATCCGTCAAAAGCGAGGTGGAGGACTCTCTGGAGAAATCCGAGGATGAAGAGTACAAGAAGAAGGTCAAGTCGACTCTCCACGAGGTGGTGACCTTACTCGAACAGCTAATCAGAGACTAGTCCATTGATTATGCCACAGTGTTATTAAGCCTATAGACAACAATTCTACGATGAGCATCGACTCGTTCAAAATATCAAATTTTTTCCTCGAAGAAAACCTAACTATCGACGGGCACCGGAGTGTACGAGATGCCATTGAGAAGATGGCGGAGCACGGTGTGGGACATATTCTGATCTGCAATGGCGGGGAGCCAAACGGGATATTCACGGAGCGTGACTTCTTGGTGAATTCCGCAAGATCACGGGCAGACATATCTGAGGTCCCTGTAGACCGCTGGTCAACTCATCCGATGAGGACGGTGGGTCTCAAGGACACAATCAGGGTGGCAATAGATATCTTCACTGAGACAGGAGCCCGCAGATTACCAGTTCTGAACGAGGAAGGGAAAATCGTTGGGGTCTGCACACTCCAGTCTATTATAATGGGAGTAAATCAAGCCCTGAGGCAGAATCTCAGACTTTAGGTCGGTTATACAAGTATTTTTTAGTTCACCCTCTCAGAACTTTCATAAACTCAGCAGGAGCAAAGAACTATAGGTGGTATTATGGTAAAATCAGGTAACTCACAGTATGGACGTATGTCCTTTTCGTGTCCTCACTCGCTGAAAGACAAGATTCGAGAAGTTTCGGAAAAAGAGGGAATCAGCATGAGCTCAAAGATTGTGGAATTATTGAACCTTGCTTTGAGCATGGAGAACAACTACGCAGACAGCGGCTCTGACGATATTTTAAGACTAGACAACAAGATAGCCCACCTCGAAGAGGAAATCATCGAGCAGAAGAGAATCAACGCAATCTTTGAGGAGAAGATTGATCTGCTCAGATACGAGATGGCGAGACTCAACTCCTTCAAGGAAATCTCCAATTCTAATTTGAACTAGTAGAGTGTCGAATTCTTGGTAATCAACTGACTAGATTTTTAAGCCCCAAAAAAATGAATTCATTGGAGATTAATCAGAATGTTCTGGAAGAAGAAGTCAAAACCACCCAAGGAAGTAGTAAAGAAATCAGGGGACGGAACCGAGAATTACTTCGTCAAGCTGGTTCTAATGGGAGACGGTGCAGTCGGAAAGACCAGTCTCAGGAGAAACTATCTCGGGTTAGGATTCACCACAGAACACATGATGACCATCGGAGCGGACTTCGCTGCTACCGACAAGGAGTTCGAGTTCACAGGTAAGGACGGATCACCGAAGAAGTTCAAGGTGACCTTTCAGATCTGGGATCTCGCAGGACAGTCTACATTTCAGAACGTGAGGTCAATGTACTACAAGGGCTGTCTCGGAGGTCTACTCGTCTTCGATCGGACACGCCCCACCTCATTCCAAAACATTGGTGGTTGGCTCGACGAGATGTACAAGCACAACAAGAGAGGGAAGATCCCACTGGTTCTCCTCGGAAACAAAGCTGATCTTATCCCAGAAGCGAAGGAGGTCGTCTCCCAAGAAGAGGTAGACAAGTACCTCGAAGAGCTCAACAAAAAGTACGCCACCGATAAATTCAGCATAAAGTACTTCGACACAAGTGCACTCACAGGACAGAACGTAGAGGAAGCTTTCCACACACTTGCTCAGAACATCATGAAATCATTGGGAGCAATTTAATACTTGAAAAAACCGTAGAAGGATATGAAATGGGTAGATTCACACTGCCACCTCCACAAACCGTGGTTCAAGAAACTGGACGACGTTATTGAGAGATCCGCACAGGTGGGTGTAGAGCTCATAGTGAACTGTGCATCTGACCCCAAGAGCTTCCAAGAGGTTGTGGAGAAATCCTCGGCAGATCCAGTATACCATACTCTCGGGATACAGCCTACCCTCGCCAACAAGTTTGTGAACGAGGACATGGTCAAATTCTTCGAGCCGTTCATGGACAAGAAGATGCTCGCCATAGGTGAGGTAGGTCTTGACTACTACTGGGTCAAAGACGCCAAAGATCAGGAGCGTCAAAGAGAGCTATTCACCAACATAATAAAAGCATCGAACGAGCTGAACCTCCCCCTCGTCATCCATTCGAGAAAAGCAGAGAGTGACTGCCTAGACCTGCTAGAAAAGCATGCACAGACCCCGGTTCTCGTGCACTCCTTCGACGGTAACCTCGTGGAGACCAAACGAGCAGTAGACCTAGGATACACCATCTCCGTACCGACAAACGTGACCATCCGGAAGAATCGAAGAAAAGTCGTCAAGCGAGCGGGACTGGAAAATATCGTCCTCGAGACGGACTCGCCCTTCTGTGCACCCGACAAATCCATCGAGCGGAACGACCCCAGCACGATCCCGACCGCAGGAAAGTACATCGCGAAACTCCTTGAGATAGACGTGGAAGAAGTTGCCGAAGTCACCACGAGGAATGCCAAGAACTTCTATTCAGTCCAGAGTAAATAGACAAAGAAATTAATACACAAGCTCACAACTGCATACTGTATGAGCAAGGACGAGAAAAGTCTTACCAGTGAAGTCATCGACGTCTGCCTACGTAGGGGATTCGTCTTCCCCACCGCGGACATCTATGGCTCACTCTCGGGGTCGTTCTGTTTCGGACCCGTCGGGGAGATGATCAGGAACAACATCATCCAGCTGTGGAAGGAGACCTTCATCAAGTCAGAGGAGAATGTCTTCCAGATCTCAGGAGCCACCATCCTGCCCGAGAAGGTGTTCAGGGCCAGCGGACACCTCGACACCTTCAACGACCCCCTGGTACAGTGCGCAGGGAAGTGCAAGAGCATGTTCAGGGTCGACCACCTAATCCTCGACAAGACGGGAATAAACGTGGACGGCAGACCTCTAGAAGAGATGGTCGAGATCATCAAGGAGAAGGAGATCGTCTGTCCAAAATGTACCGGCTCATTGGATGAGCCCAAGCAGTTCAACCTCATGTTCAAGACGCAGGTAGGTCCAAGCTCAGGTTATGACGGGTACCTCAGACCAGAGACCGCGCAGAACATCTTCATCAACTTCAGAAGAGTACAGCACTCCATGAGGGCACAGCTACCCTTCGGAATCGCTCAGGTAGGAAAGGCGTTCAGGAACGAGATCTCACCCAGGAACTTTCTCATCCGCCTAAGGGAATTCGAGCAGATGGAGATCGAGATGTTCGTCGACCCCGACGAGATCAACAACCACCCCCGCTGGGACGAAGTCGCAGATATCGAGATAAACTTCCTCACGAGGGAGGCACAGGAGAAGGGCGAGGGCTACATCCGTATAACTGCTCAGGAGGCAGTGGACAAAGGATACATCCATAACCAGTACCTCGCTTACTACATGGTGCTGGAATCGGACTTCATCGAACAACTGGGAGTCAGGGAGGACCAGTACTGGTTCAGGCACCTGCTGGACCACGAGACCGCTCACTACAGCCAAGGAAACTACGACCTCGAAATACAGTTCCCGTTCGGAATCGTCGAGTGCATCGGCAACGCCTACAGGACTGACTACGACCTGAAAAAGCACCAAGAGTACTCCAAGACCAAGATGCACATAGTCACCAAGGATGGAAGAAAGGTCGTCCCACACGTCATCGAGCCGTCCATGGGGCTGGACAGGCTGTTCTACGCAGCCCTACTCGCATCGTACAGGAACGAGGGAAGAGAGTGGACGTGGTTCCAGTTCCCATCAGTTATCGTGCCGTGGGAGGTCAAGGTCGCACCACTGATGAAGAAGGACGGGCTGGCTGAACTGGCGCACAACTTCTTCTGGAGCCTAAAGGACGAGGGAATCGACGCAGTCTACGACCAGTCAGGTGCTATCGGAAAGAGGTATGCAAGAGCTGACGAGATCGGAATCCCATACACCCTCACAGTCGATTACCAGTCTCTCGAAGACAGTACCGT
>JALWRB010000019.1 GCA_027077875.1 Candidatus Heimdallarchaeota archaeon | reverse complement strand
AAGGTGCTGAGATCGATGATCAGTGGATATACGCGCTGAATTCCCGGACTGAGATACTCGCGAAGTTCAGGTCACAAGCTCCCAACGAGTGCACTGCAGCGTACTTCGCGGAGTCAAGATTACTCGCTCAGAACTGGGACTGGGCTCAAGAACTGGAGGACTTGGTCTTTCTTATGAGGATCGAGTACGGGGATAAGAGCATACTCCAACTTACCGAGCCTGGAATAATCGGGAAAATCGGATTCAACACCTATGGGCTCGGTGTCTGCCTGAACCTGTTGAAGACCGGTAAAGACGCGTGGGGGGTCCCTATCCATGTTCTCCTAAGGGTGGTTCTCGAATGCTCCTCCATCTCCGAGGTGGAGGAAAAGCTGGAAAAGGTCAAGTTTGGGAAGTCCAGTAACATGCTCATCGGGGATTCACGGGGCAACTACCTCTCACTCGAGTTCGCAGCGGAGAATGTGTACTCCGCACGGCTCACCGACAAGTACATGGTGCACACCAATCACTACCTAAGGGTGGATATCAACAAGGACCCTGTAGAGTTCGCCTCGTCATTCTCGCGGTACGGACGGGCGACGGAGATCATCGAGGAACTGCCCAAGACCATCCAAGGGATGAAGGACCTCCTCGGTGACCAGAAGAGGACGGATCTACCAATCTGCAGACCCTACGTGGAGGATGAGCTTATCGGCAATGTGGGAACCGTCACCTCCATCATCATGGATCTCCCCAACCGCGAGATGCACATTACCAAGGGCAATCCCTTCCAGAATCAGTATGTGACCATCTACCTCAAGTAATAGAAAGTTATTTTAGGCAGGCTGTCGTACCTTCATTGAGATGACTATTTGGACAAAGGACGAGGTCAACATCCGGCTCTCTCGACTACTCGATGGAGTGGTCTCACTGGCCATGGACGATCACATCATCAGCGATGATGAGGAGATTATTATTGAACGAGTGAGGAAGGGTCTATGGGATATGGAGGAGAAGGTCAATCAGATGGTCGATCTCGACGATGAGAAGTTCAAGGCCGAGCTTAGGCAGACTCTCCGGACTGTCATCGACGACGTGACGAAGGAAGCTCGAAAAGACGGAATACTAACTCAGGAAGAGAATCGACTGATCAAGAGGATCAGGAAGTACCTCGAAGAACAGGGAGTGGATAGCTTTGTGTAATGTGATTGGAAATATTCTGCAGCCCTTTTCTACTATTACAAAAGACAATACTAATCACCATCGCCATTCTTCATGAAAGACTTAGTCTCCTGTTCTAAACCATTCCTAACACCGAATCCTACATTTGGGAGAAAAGACATCGAACATGACCTGTCAGATTATCGTTTTGAGATTCCCCATGAGTGCTACTCACTTGCTAATGTGGACAAAGGTAGGCTTAATTTTCATGATCACCCTCTCCTCTGTCTCTGGAGGGACGAATTCCTGTCCGTAGTACCTGATCCCCAACATGGCAATGTGCTTACGTGCCTTCTTCTGGTCGAAATCCTTCTCTACAACCCTACCCTGTATCAACAGGAACCTGTACGGATTGCTCGTATCGGTGATAGAGAGAGCTACAGCCCGGTTCATCTTGATGTTCCTGTACTTCTTCCTCCCAGTCGCAGTGTTGAAGAGGACGAATTCCCCGTCGTAGTCCACCCAGATAGGGGAGACTTGTGGTGTATTGTCTGGATTTACTGTCGCAAGGTGTGCTATGTGTCCTTCCAGCAGGAGATCCACATGCGAATCGGGTATCACAGAATGAATGGTGAGCGGTGCCTAAAGAATATTGGCTTCGAACCAGATCGCAAGCTTAAGATGTGACAACTTAAACTCTGATCTATGAGCAAGAAGAAAGAGTACGGACATGTCATCCACGGCAGAGCAGACGTGATTGTTGGGAAGAACTTCATCACCCCTAACATCATCGAGGAGTGTCTCAGGCAGTTTGAGGAGAAGTACGCCATCAAGGTCAAGTTCCTCGACCTGCCGGTCGAACTCTCCATCAGTCAGGCTGCTCAGATCATTGCAGACCAGACAAAGGCCCAAGTCATCGATACGCGGGGGAGAACATGTGTTCTATACCTTAAAAAGTAGGTATCACTCGATACAACCCATGTCTTTAAGCTTGACCAGTTTATTCGTGATCTCCTGCAGTCCCTCTATCTCGAAGTAGGAGTTGACGTCCTCGATGTTGACCCACCGGAACTCGGAGTGCTCTTCTGATCTCACGGGTGACCCCTCGATGGTAGCGGTATATGCTATGAGGATTGAAGGGACGTCTCCCCGGTAGAAGAAGTAGCTGTGCACAGGGAATTTTGGAGTGACACCT
>JALWRB010000018.1 GCA_027077875.1 Candidatus Heimdallarchaeota archaeon | reverse complement strand
GATATAGATTGGAATAAATCTCTATTAATAAAATTGAATGATAGTAAATCTACAAAAGAATTAATGCAATCATCGAAAGAAAAATATAATATTTGATTATGATTCTCTCTCTCTTTCCCTTTCTCTTTCTTTATTGGTTTCAAGGTATTCCTTATGTGATATCCCATGTCTATCTAGATGGTTTTGTGCATTTTGTGATATTCTTCCTCGGGAAGTTGCAATACCAACATCACCTCTATCTGTTATTTTTTTTGCAGTTTGGATATTCATGCCCTTTTTATGTGTCGTAATCCTTTTTTTACCCATAATTTCTTTTCCTCCTATTGATTGAGTATTCTCATAATGGCTTCATGATCTTTTTCATCATACTCTATTTCGTCACCTATTCTTGTAACTTTAATTCCTCTTCTCTGAAATCTATCCATTAACGATCGAATATTCCTCGTTACATAATCAGATATCTTAATTCGTACCATAAACAAATTTTAGAAGCATTACTAATAAATATTATTCGAGAAGATGGAATCATAGTAAAATTAATTTTCCAAATTAAATTCTGACCTTTAAAGTTATAAAACAAGAGGGTTACTTCTATTCATATTATTTTCTGTGATATTTCAAAAAGATTTTGAATATTATAAATATTATGAAAGGGATTTTCATATAGTATTAGAATGACATTAAAACTAACTGACCATGATTTCTCTAGTGCAGTAAGGACAATCCCTGCCAAGGTGAGAGGAAATTGTGGAATTTTCCCTTCCAAAAAAGTAAAAGATGGAGTTGTTGAATATGAATCTCAGATTGAGCGAGATTTTTTTTTTCTACTGTTAGAACATGATGATAATGTTGCTCAATATCAACATCAGCCTATAATAATTGTATATGGTATCTACCTGTGTGGTCGGTATCCGATGAATTGTAGGGTCTGCTAACTCGTGCGAAGGACATGGGGATAGTGCTTCATCATGATTTTCAATGCGGTCTTCACCAGATCGTTTGACAGGCTGTTCTCTGCCAAGGTCCACATCATTGGATCCACGATGTCGTACTCCGATAGACGGCAGTCTATCCTGACCAAGAATCTCAGCACATCCCTCAGGGAGGCCACAGCAAGTGTCCACCTCTCCTTCTTTATGGCTTTCCTCGCGTCTGCCAGTTCGGTCCACTCACGGGATATCCCTTCCGACTGGTACGCGGCTACAACGGAGTTGTAGACCTCGTGAATACCCTCGTCGTCCTGCTCGATCAGGTGCTCCTTGTTGTCCTTCGACCGGTGTGACACTGTCTTGTTCTCGTCCAGCCTCATTCTCATTATCCTAAGAAGATCGAGGTTCTCGAAGTAGTACTTCCGGAGGGTCTTGTCCTGTGGAGGGACTGAGTCGTAGTCGAGCAGGGTTCGTACCTCTTCGCTCCATGTCCATACCTTTGAGGTGAGGAGTATATCGTCGATCATCTCGTCCCTTCTGTAGACGAGGGAGTTACTCCAGAGGAAGGACAGGACTAGGGACTGTAGGCTCAGATCCGCGTAGTTGCTCGCAGGTCTCTCCAGTAACCCCGTGATAAACTCCTCGTCGTAGAACCAAAGATCCAGCTCATGACTATGGAAGGTC
This sequence comes from Candidatus Heimdallarchaeota archaeon, assembly GCA_027077875.1. Lineage (GTDB taxonomy): Archaea > Asgardarchaeota > Heimdallarchaeia > Heimdallarchaeales > Kariarchaeaceae > S139-21. The sequence goes on along the minus strand of JALWRB010000018.1, from coordinate 725 downwards.
TCTTTCTGGTTGATGATGGGCCTGTCCTGATTTCTCCTGACAATCACAAAGTCGATGTCACTGTCTTCCCTGTGGGTACCATCGACTCTGGATCCTACGAGCAGAATGGCTGAAGTCTCGTCGTCGATCCTCTCACGGATGTGTTCGAATATGTCCTCCACCATGACCTACCTTGTATGAATTCCGTCAGGAACCGTGGACTAAAAACCTGTTGAGAACACTCCAATGTGTGATGCTTTGACATAATGTTTGAGATCGCTAGCTCTTCTAGCCACGAATCGTATGGATACTTCGCAGTTTCAGAGACATCTTGTGGTGGAAGGCCATTCTGTCCATCTGGCTTATATCCAACCTCAATGCAGATCTAGGCGGACAACGGTGGTTCTCTTCACCCACCCAAGGAGAGTTTCTGTTCTCTTCGGTTATACCATTCCGTGGCAGCAGGTAGCCCAACGCCTTCGATGAAACTCCGACTGTTCGATTTGTCACGAGTTTTCAGCAGACATGTCGGAGGTGACTGCTCTGATTTCAATTACACCATTTACCCAGCAAAAGAGATTTCCGACCCTGAACTGTGCCAGTGATCTCAGTTCGAATCACCGACCTGAAAAATATAAATAGCTCATATCCATCGTTCCACTATATGCCAAAGAAGGAGGAGTACGTGACGATCAGCACGACATTCACGGGAGATCACGCCCAGTTCATCAACGAGCTCACTGAAC
>JALWRB010000017.1 GCA_027077875.1 Candidatus Heimdallarchaeota archaeon | reverse complement strand
CATGTAGTCTATTCATTCCTGACTTCATTCCCTTGAACTTGTCGTAGTCGTCTATATTCTCGTTGTACTTGTCAAAATCCTCACTCATTTTCTCACCTCATACCAAAGCACTGGGCTTGAGTATCAACAGTAGTCGTTCAGCTTCCATGAGGGAAGTCCCCGCGAGGTAGGGGATCTGACCCACGAACGGATCATCGTAGTTTATGGCCATATCCATGATCTCGTTGATCTCATTCACCATGAAACTGAATTGATCATCCCCGAACTTCCAGTGAATAAGGCTCAGTGACTCAGAGCTCAGATTGTGTCTGGAAAACCGTTTTATGAGATTGATGATCTTCTGCTTCTCTCCACCCCTTTCAATGAAGAAGACGTTCTCACCGATGAGGTTCTCGTCCTCAAGCTTCTCCTTAAATTCGTCTTTTACCCTCTCGATTGACAGGACACCAGTCTGAGGGAATCCAAAGGTATGATCTCCCACAGACGTGATGATCACCGGCACAATTGGTTTGGTCGAGGGCAGTCTGATAATGAAGTCGGTTCCCTTTCCTACCTCTGTTTGGACTGAGATTGTACCTCCAAGTTCGGTTATGTCCTTGCGTATAGATGCAAGACCTACTCCCCTCCCCGAGCTCATGTCGGTCTCGTCAGCGGTACTAAATCCAGAGATGAAAATGAGATCTTTCGCTACTTCAGGATCAAATGTATCGTGCTTGTCTATAATCCCTACCTCAACACCCTTTTCCCAAAGTCTCTGGTAGTCCATGCCTGCACCGTCATCCGAGACGGTGAAGACAATTGAACCATCTTCCTGAGAGACCGTTATGGTAAGGGTTCCACTTGAGTTCTTCTTCGACTTGAGCCTCACCTCCGGATCCTCAATTCCGTGCACGACGGAATTCTGCACAAGGATCACCAGCACGTCCGACATCACCTCTACAACTGGACGATCAATCCCCACATTCCCACCAGCAGTATGCACATTCACGATTTTATCCAGCTTCTTGGCGAGGTCTCGGACTAGTCTGGGGATGGGTTTGAGAATTGTTGACGCAGGGATCTGCTTGAGGGAGAAGATGATGTCCTGCATCTCTACCACCCGCTGATTGAATGAGGACAAGATATTGATCTCTGCACTGGACAAGTTGCTCTTGTCAACGTTGTTGATGATGTTGCCAACAAGAATGAACTCCTCAACCATGTTGATGACTCTGTCCAGCTGGGTGATTTCGACCTCAATCTTGGAATTAACTGTTGGTTTCTGCTCAGTTCTCCCCTTTTCCTTTGCTATATCAACCTCTATGATAGAGTAGGACTGTAACTCGGGCACACGGGAAATGGCATCTTGGAGCGACTGCTTTGGTTCCCTTGTTACAAGTTCGATAATACCTTCGCTGAAGTCATCTATTTCGAAGAGCTCATCCATGTCTGGGGATGTGTGCTGGATCGTAGAAATCCTCTTCAGCTTGTTGATTAGCGCCAGCATCCTGGCGGTTTTCATCGAGGACTTCTCGATAAAGGTGAAGACCAATTTATACTTCTGGTCGAGACTTATCTCGGGGTTGAGCTCGGAATTTAGATCTAGATAGAGGTCCGAAAGATAGACATTAGTTGAGTTCTCTGCTCTTAACCTCTCGATTAGCTTCCGGTTCTCATCACAGTACCTGAGCAGAAGGTCGATAATCGTCGCTCCAGATTCTAGGAAATGGTCTTCAAGCTGATGGGTAATAATTCGTAACGGGGCGAAGTCCTGACTGAGAAAGCCAAATAGTCCTTTCAGACTATGAAGTGCCATCCTGATCTCTTCAATTGAACCTACCTTGTTAGAGTCCTTCTCGAGCTCAAGGGCAGCATTTTCAATTATAGAAGTGTTGTTCTCGAGCTCCCGAATCAGGACAGAAACATACTCGTCTTCGTCGTCAGTACTCATTGGTAATCACCTACATGATAGAAGCGAATTCTCTGACAAAATCCGCCTTGGTGAATGGCTTGGTGATGAAACCTACGGCACCCATCTTCAGTGCCTTTTTTATCACTGGCTCGTGAGCCATAGCGGTGACGACAAGAATCTTCACGTCAGGATTGATATCTAGAATCTGCTTCATGGCCTGCAGACCATTCATCCTAGGCATGATAACGTCCATCGTCACCACTGTTGGTGCGAGCTGCATGAATTGTTCGATGGCCTCACTACCGTTGCTGGCTTCGCCAACCACTACATGGCCCATCTGTTCGAGATACTTTCTGATATTCAGACGAATGAATTCAGAGTCATCCACTAAAAGTACGGTTTCACTCATATGACTTCTCTCCTATTAGTTCTTTGAGATCAAGGACGAAG
>JALWRB010000016.1 GCA_027077875.1 Candidatus Heimdallarchaeota archaeon | reverse complement strand
CCGTATCTCCCACTTGGACATGAACGCCCACAATCACACCCGGTAATGGAGCTCTGATTACCTCCTTCCCTGAGCTACTTCCTGAGGAACGTTTCAGATCGGGCACTGCGGGAGTGTATGTGAACTCGACCATTCTACCGTCAAGGAATATCTGTCCTTCAGACGGATCAATGTGGTACACGTGGCCTGCGACCTCGACGACTTGAAGACCACCTGCGTTGGTCTGGATCTTTGGCTTGAAGAGAAGACCGTCAATGATGATCTCTCCTGTCTTCTCGTTGTGGAAGAGAGATGCTCTCCTTCCTGCAAACAGGATATCGTACTCCTTGAATTTCGAGGTATCAATTTTTTGGCCTGTCTTTCCAATGACCTTCTTGGCCTTCTCCTGAGCTTTCATTGACTTTGAAATATCCACTGACATCCTTACCACCTACCTGTAGACTCCTTAAGAGCCTCGTTCATCCATCCTCGCTCAAGCCGCTCCGGAAGGAAGACCTTCTTCGTCACCTGTTGACTAGCGAAGAGTGCTGCAGCCCTCCTCGCGAATGCCACCTTGATGTATGGAACTATGTTATTCTCTTCCACAAACCTCGTGGTTATATTTCCTCTGTGGAAGTTCTTGTTGGCCAGCACCACTCTGTGGAATGGAAGATTCGTTGGTAGACTAGAGATGGACAATTCTGTAAGAGCTAGATACGCCCTCCTAATCGCCTGCTTCCGGTCTTCACCCCAGATGATAAGTTTTCCGAGGAGTGAGTCATATTCCCTCGGGATCTTGTAGCCTGAGTACAGATGAGAGTCGAACCTTACCCCTGGACCCCCTGGAATCTGAAGTTTATCGACAGAGCCAACTGTGGGACTGAAATCGTAGAGTGGATCCTCACTGTTGATCCTGAGCTCAATGGCATGTCCGTGGAACTCAATCTTCTTCTGGCTCCATGAGAGTCTCTTACCATCTGCAATCTTCAACTGCTCGACAACGAGATCTCTTCCTGTGATAGCCTCCGTCACAGGATGCTCAACTTGCAGTCGAGTATTTACCTCATTGAAGTAGAAATTTCCATCCTCGAATAGAAATTCTGCAGTTCCGGCGTTCTCGTACCCAACCTGCTTAGCAAGCTTCTTCACCGCATTGCCAATAGTTTCTCTCTCCTCCTCGGTAATTGCTGTAGAAGGGGCTTCTTCAATGAGTTTCTGATGTCTACGCTGGATAGAGCATTCTCTCTCTCCCATATGGATGACATTTCCCTTGGAGTCCGCGATGAATTGGATCTCTATATGGCGGGGGCGCTCGATGAACTTCTCGATGAAAACCTCACTACGACCAAAGACTGCTCCTGCTTGGCGGGATGTTGCCTCGATGGCATCGAGTAGATCCTCCTCTTTGTAAACGACCTTGATCCCCATCCCCCCACCTCCAAATGATGCCTTGACAATAACTGGATAACCTATATCCCTTGCTATTCTTAGGGCATCTCCGTCGGCTTGGACTGGATCTTCGCTACCGGGCGTGGTTGGCACTCCTGCTTTCTCCGCCATCTTCCTTGATGACAGCTTATCTCCCAAGACATTGATAGCCTCCGCAGATGGCCCAACCCACTTGATTCCGCTCTCTGCCACTGCTTTAGCAAATTGTGGATTCTCGGAGAGGAAGCCATATCCTGGATGAATTGCATCTGCCTCCATATCTTGGGCAATCTCGATGATCTTCGGAATGTTGAGATAATTCTCACTCAGTGTCCCCCCTCCCAGACTCTTCGAGTGATCTGCCTTGCGGATGTGCAGGCAATCCTTGTCCTGCTCAGCATAGATGGCAACTGTTTCGATTCCTTGAGTTTTCGCGGCTCGAATCACCCTTAGGGCTATCTCACCTCGATTGGCAATAAGCAGTCTTTCCATTATTGTCACCTTGGAATCCAGAAGGGAACTTCCGAATCTCCTCAATTTCAACCTGAGTGGAGGCTATAAAAGTCATGTGTTGATTTAGTGCATAGCGTCTTGTCAATTTGTAAGTAAATCCTGCCATAGAACTCTAGAGTTCATATTTCGATAGTACAGATTTTTATTGTCATAAAATACTTGTTCTGTATGGACATCCCGAGTGACTTGAGAGTCAATATATTGGAAAATGTCTCCCCTTTCGCTAAGAAATTGGGATACACTGATGACCAGATCCAAGACTTTGGAATATTCCTTGAATCTATTGAAGCTATTATGGAGAAGGCTGACCCAATCGAGTGGGACAGAATCGGAGTGAAGCTCCAGGACGGTAAGGTCGTCCTACCCGGAAACTTCGAACCTCTCCTCAAGGAACTGGTTGTAGAGAACGAATTATACACGTGGTTCCT
>JALWRB010000015.1 GCA_027077875.1 Candidatus Heimdallarchaeota archaeon | reverse complement strand
CCTGTCGATCGGATCAGGATCACGCTGATAGAAGGGGGTGACACGTTACTCCGGCAATTTGATCGTAAGCTGGGTGAGTACGCTCGCAAGAAGCTGGAGAAGAAGGGAGTGACGGTGATGACGGAAGAGGTCGTCAAGGAGGTTCTCCACGATCGGGTGGTCCTCCGAAGTGGGGAGATAGTCCCCTCCTCGGTGACAGTCTGGACGGCAGGGATCGGCGGGACAGGAGAAAGATTCGGTCTGCCAACCGACACACGGGGTCACCTCGTCGTGGATAGAAACCTAAGGGTCCGTGGTTCCGTCTTTGCAGCAGGTGATATTGCCAAGCTCCCAGGAGTCCCGCAAGTAGCCCCAGCTGCCGTTCAGATGGGGGTGTACCTCGCAAATCTGATAGACAATGAACTGAGGGGCCGGGGTGCGGCAGAACCATTTGAGTACAAGGATCTGGGTTCGATGGCCGTGATCGGGAGGTACTCGGCTATTGTCGAGGTGGGGAGGATGAAGCTCAAGGGTTTTGTCGCTTGGTGGATGTGGATAGTTCTCCACCTCGCAAAGCTTATAGGGTTCAGGAACAAGCTGTTCGTCCTGCTTCGGTGGGGATACTCCTACATCTTCTTCGACAAGTCCGTGAGGTACATCCTGCCATGGAATGAGTCTATCCCGAAGACAACCTCATCAAAACTAGAGTCACTACCAAAACTACCCTGAAAACGGGATTATTCCATCCTGTTACCTGTACAACCACTGATGTTATTATTTCCAACTTTGTACTCTTGGGGCAGTCTTTTAACTCAGGAAACGGATTCCAGACTATGGATAATGTAAAGACGATCTCTGCCGTTGTGGAAGGAGGAAAAGTCGTATTAGAATTTCCCGAACTCCTCGATGGAACAGAGGTGGTTCTTCAAGTCCTCACTACTGGTGGGGTGGAGGTCAATCCCGTGATCACGGACTTCGAGACAGAGAAGTCGGATACGAATCAAGATCCCCAAGACACGCAAGAGGACCCCGAATACTCTGATGCAACGAGCTTCAAGGACCTAAATCTGGATGATAACCTCATAAGGGCAGTAGAAGAAAAGGGCTACATCTACCCGTCCCCTATTCAGGAGCAGTCAATACCACTGGTTCTTGAAGGGAGGGATCTGCTTGCTACCGCACAGACGGGATCGGGCAAGACCGCTGCATTCTCACTGCCGATGATCCAGCGCATCTCAAAAAAACCAAGAGGAGTAATCCGGGGCCTGGTGCTAGCCCCCACGAGAGAACTCGCCATCCAGATCGACACCAACATCTCTGCATACTCAAAATATAGCAAGATCAAGCATACCAAGATCTACGGGGGAGTGTCACAGAACCCGCAGGTCAAGGCTGTTCAACGGGGTGTGGACATCCTCGTGGCAACGCCCGGCAGGTTGCTGGATCTCATCTCACAAGGCCACATCTCCTTGGAGAACATCGAGGTCTTCGTCTTGGATGAGGCAGACCGGATGCTGGACATGGGCTTTATCAGGGACATCAACAAGATCATGGAGATGATCCCAAAGAGCAGCCAGATCCTGCTGTTCTCTGCCACCATGCCCAAGGAGATAGCGGACCTCTCCCGGAGATTCCTCAAGAACCCCTCAAAGGTCTCGGTGGACCCACCGTCCTCGACGGTCGACACCATTGACAGCTACGTCTTCTTCGTCGAGAAGAAGGAGAAGTTCAAGCTGCTACTGCACCTCCTAAAGGAGGAGGGAAACGACAAGACGCTGGTCTTCACCCGTACCAAGCACCTCGCCAACAAAGTGGCACGCATGCTCACCAAGGAGGGGATTGATGCCAGTGCAATCCACGGAAATAAGTCGCAGAGCGCGAGGGAGAAGGCGCTTGCCCAGTTCAGGAACGGGGAAATATCCGTCCTTGTGGCCACAGATATCGCAGCCCGTGGAATCGACGTCCTCGACATCACCCATGTCATCAACTACGACATGTCCAACGAGCCCGAGACCTACGTCCATAGGATAGGTAGGACCGCCAGGGCAGGAAAGTCTGGAGTTGCCTATAACTTCTGCGAGGAGAAAGAACGTCCGTATCTCCGGGACATCGAGCGGCTCATCGGTCAGCACCTGATCCGCAGGCAGGATCATCCCCACACGAGCCACCTTGCTGATCCGCAGATGACTGATCTTAATCCTAAGAAGACTGCTAGAAAGGGCTCTAAGAGTTCGAAGAGAAGGCGCAAGATAAAGCATTAAGGCACTCCTCGCATTTGGGATGAATTGTCTCATGCGTATCTAAACATACATTGGCTAATTTACTGAAAAAAATATGGTTGGAGTAGATATTTACTTCAGGCTACAGTTATCTCCTCTGAGATAATAATCCATTTCCCCTTTAGATAATCTCTTCCCATCCATATTTGCAGACAATCCTATCAATGACTGTTATTATTTTTGTATCTGCACCCACTGTTAGTTCATGACTTCAATACTTATGTCTGAATATTGTAGGCTTCGACGAGAAATCTTGCACTTATAGTTACCTTCTAGACCAATATCACATTGCCCATAGGCTGTTCGTTTAATTTCCATGGTGTACCTCAGACGGTGATCTGTCAACTTTCCTAGGGAGAGGTGGAGATTATAACCAAGATTTCCTTTGATCCTTTTAATGTGTGAGGTCTCACCCATATCCTCGACCAGCATTGAGTTGAATAAATGGACTTAACATTTATTAGTACGGTTTTCGCTAAGAAAAATGTTCTATGATTAACATTGATCAGATATCGTTCAGCTATCCGAGAAAGAGGATCTTTAATGACTTCAGCCTCAAGCTGGATGGGAGGATTATCGGGCTAATTGGAAAAAATGGTGCGGGGAAATCTACGCTCGTCCAACTCATGACGGGTCTAAGGAGAGTGAAAAGTGGAGATATCTACATAGATGATATCAATGTGCGGACCCACCGAAAAACGAACTTGAGGAACATGGGAGTGATGTTTGAGGACTCCGAATTTCCTCCGTGGGCCACACTGAGGGAACATCTCAGATTCGTTGGACAACTCAGGGGTATGAAGCCATCAGAGGCTGAGGAGGAGGGTATTGACATACTCAACAGATTTGGTATAGGTGACAAAGTCGATGAGAAGTTCCAGAATCTGTCTGCAGGAATGAAGCAGAAATTCGGAATCGCTCAGGCTCTGATAGGGTCTCCCAAGTACGTCATTCTGGACGAACCTACTGCGAACCTTGACGTTGGTGCCAGAATTCTAGCGCTTGAGTATTTCCAAGACTTGGCCTATGAGAAGGACATGAGGTTCGTGATTCTGAGCCATATTCTGCACGACCTAGAGAAGGTATGTGACGAGATAGCCATCATTGACGACGGCAATCTAATCCACCAGTCATCGATGAGTGAAATTATGGACAATTATATCGTCAAGGAATACTCTATTCGTCTCAAGGACTCGGAGTCGTGTGACGAGGTTGAAAAACTCGTTTCCAGCAAGGGGATGAAGACCAGTAGGAGGGGGCTCACTTTGAAGGTTACAATTCATAATTCCGAAGAACTGGACTCACTTAGACCATTGGTGCCCTCACAGCTAATCCCCGTAAGGAGTGTCCTCGAGCAGTTATTCATCGACAGTGTGGGAGTTGATATAGATTAATTTTATGCAGAGAGTCTCGATATCATTTGTTCTTGTTATCCTTTCTTGGGGACTAATAGTCGGCTCCATTGACACGCGATGGGATACCAATGGTATTGTTGATGACCCGAATTGGTCTGAGAGCGAGTCCATCCCAACTTACATAGGTGCTAATCTCAAGGGATATATCATAGCGAACTATTCATTCTCCTTGAACATAACTCTCCTAACCGACGAGTCTCCAAGAGAGCTTCTCTTCGAAATTAATCAGAAAGCATCTCCCTCAAATCCGGAGTCGAAGGCCACAACCGACTTCGATATCGAGATCTCCCATGGTGGCATTGTCCTCATGGAGGTCAAGAGCCTTGCCAAGCCTGATCTCACCCTTGGAAATTACGTGATAAATGTAAAACTCTCGATTGGAGTAAGCAGGTCATTCAGCAACTTCCTTCCTTTCCTCCTATTTGGAATACTTGCGATTGCACTGTCCACAGTCTACCAGAGAGGACCAAATCTTGAAAAGTACCTCAGCTGGTCACCAGATGCGGATATGTTGGAGATTGGAAGTATTGTCCTTCTCTCCCTCTTGATTTTCACCCCTAAGGATATGCAGGTTCTAGCAGAGCCCCTTCAGCTTGACCAACTTGCTTCACAGATTCACGTGGTCATATGGTGGTTGTTGCTCATTATGTACTCCATGATATATTTCACTACCAGTAAACGAAAAGTCCAGTATTTATGGGTCTATCCTGAAGGGAAGGAGCTTATGGTCAAGTGGAGACTCGTTAAAGGCATCAAGCGAATCTGGACATCCATCATTCAGGTCTATATCACATACTATGGAATCATCTATTTCTATCTCGCAGGAAATGAGCTTTATCTGTCCCGAATTACTGATATCCTATTGGTCTTGTCAATGAACGGTTTGGTTGCTAGCTTTTATTTTATGGTTATAGGCTCACTGATGATGTATTCTAAGACACTGATCATGCAATTTGTATCCCTGTCTTCTGCTTATCTCACCCTTGAAGAGCTGAACCTCACCCCGTTCAGAATCACCAATCTTCTCAACATCTACTCAGATCCAGTAGTATTCATACTGCTTCTAGGCATTGATACAATATCGGTTTTCGGTCTGCGTAAACTGTACGAGCATTTGGAGGTAAAATAGATGAAATTTAAGCACAGAATCAGAATCAACTCTTTATCTCTTCTCCTAGTGATTACTGGTACGATGTACCTAGGGATTACTGGCATCCCTTCAGAGAAGGTCACTCATGTGGATCAATCCGTTCCCACCGATACTCAGGATAGCCATTACGAATACAAATATACCGTATTTCCGGATGAGACGGTTTATATCAAACTAAAGGGGGGAGATATTAATCTGTCTGTAACAATTTCCTTTGAAGAGACCGTTTCTCCAGAACGAGGAGGTACAAATGCAATATATCAGTACTATGATGGTTCCTCTCTCAACTTAGATATACAGAAATACTTCGAGAAGGGAGGAAAAGTAGACATAAGCATCTCTACCGATATGCCCTCTGAAGTGGACTTAATGGTCTATACTCAGGGTTCAATGGACAATCAGATATTCCTTTTCTCCCTCTCTCTCCTGTCTATCACAATCGGCGTCATACTCGAGTTGTTCAGGAGGGTATTCCACCCAAAATACTTTGAGGATGAGACTCGGTCTATTGTATCTATTCTATTCCTCGTCCCCCTCTATGTGCTCTTCAATTTCCTAAGTAGGCAAGGATCAGACCTCTCATACTCATACCGGTCGCGTACTTATTACCGTGACCTGCATGTCCAAGAAGTCGCCATAAAGATCATGACCGATGAGTTTGCCATTATCCTATTCTATGTCCTCGTATTCCTTGCGATCAACAGGTACATCAGCACTCGGAGAACGATGGCTTACAAGGTCTATCCAATCAACCACATTTCGCAGTATTTCGTCAGATTCGGGATATGGTCCGCATTCTCTCTCCTCCCATTGATCTTCATGTTTACGCACAGCGTGTTCTCTAGACAAGCCCAGTATCCATATCTTGATATTCTCGATGAGGTCTACATTCCCGCCCTGTTTCTCATAGTCCTCACGACGGTCAATATCGTTCTGTTACACATGGATGTTCTCGATCTCCTCGGGAGGTTCAGGTTCAGTATTCTTCTTGTCCCGATGTTACTGATGCTGTCTCTTTGGGAGGTTCTTCCCCCAATTCCGATCTTTGAGTACTTGCACAACATTAGCAAGACAGCAGAATATCATCCAGTCCCAGTGAATTCCCTGTTCACCCAACAGCTTACCTATACTCTGATTCTGCTTGTGGTTGGAGTGCTTAACCGGATGAGAAGGGATTTCGACACCACTCCTTGGTTCATCGATTTGTCTGTTATTTCATCCTTGGTCAATAGAGCAAGAGATAGGCTAGGCTTCCCACCGCGAAGGGAAGAATGACATTGTCTAAAAAGAGCCAACTGGACATCTCGATGACCATGGTCACAAAAGCCAAGAGGAGGAGTATCAGGACGACATTGACGGAGATTCGGTAGGTAAATAGTGCACCAGTGACGAATGAGATGAAGCTACCGAGAAATACTGCGAGGCTTCCCTCCACCGACTTCTCGGAGAAAATTCTGAACTTGTACCTGCCGAAGGGTCTCCCCACAACCTCCCCGAGACCATCCCCAATCGACATGGAGAATATCCCGCAGATCACCACTATAGGGTAGTCCCATCCTAGTAGGGAGAGGTACCCGTAGTAGAGGATGCTGGTTGAGGTGGTCACGGCGATGTTCGCTACCATCAGCCACTTGTGTTCCCCCTCTCTCATCGTCCCCTCCGTGGATCGTTGCAGGAGCCTCACAGGTGTAAGCGAGAGGGTGAATCCGATAAGCAAGGACATGACAAGGATGTAGAAAACTGCCCAAAAGTTCTGTGAGAGTATCATATAGACCGCGGCCAGAGTATTGCCCAAGATGTGGCTGAACTTCCGTGCTCCCCATGATGGCAGTCCTCTCTCCCTCAGCATAACTGTTAGAAGGACGATCAAGACCGGCCCCCAGCTCCACCAAAAATAAAGTTGGTACTCGGCCATGGTCAGCGGCTCGAACATAACCTAGATGGAATTGCGTACTCAATAAACACTTCGAAGTTTGAACAATACCGAGACATCTTTTGAAAACTGAAAGACCAAAAACTGAGTAATCGACTTGAGTGTCACAATAAATCATGGAGAATCTAAATTTAATTATTTATTGAATAATATTTTATTTAATTATATGCAGAAGAGGGGTTTCGAATCTCACAAGAATCACAGCATTTCAAGGAGAGATAACCCAGAACTACTGTATTAGAGAGATAGAGGTGATGCAAGATGACCCATCCTCGGATGGGAAATGAGGGATTGATTCTGTTAAAAAATCAGTGGAAAGATACCGAAAGTCACTTTTCTATAGAGCCAAATATCTATTCTGAAGGAGAATCTAACTGGCATATTCACGCGTAAATATGGACCGAATCCAATTTGGATGAAATTAGTTATGAATTTCAAGAGATATGGGTTGAAAACATGAAATATCCCAGTTTCAGAAGAATTGTTTCCCGAGCAATAATTTGCGCATAAGCCAAGCTATACGCAATTATCGAATCGTAGACAGGGATTCCCCTATCGAAGACAATACCAACTAGACTTCTGATGAATTGCCTAGACGGATATCGACCCTTTTCTGAAGTCAGATTTACCCAGTAGGATATTGAGTATCACAGGCTTACCACCACTTGCTATGGACTTTGCCTTCTTGATTGCGGGTTCCAGTTCCTCCTTCGTCTCAACCTTAATACCCTCGGCACCGAACGCTCCTGCAATCTTCTCATAGTTGGCATGCCCTAACTCGGTGGCAACTGCATCGTCAAAGAACTCAACCTGCTCTCTAGCAATTTGGGCCCAAGCACCGTCATTGCCTATGACAATGATTACGGGGAGACCATGACGAACCATGGTGTCGACCTCCATCAAACTATATCCCGCAGACCCATCTCCATAGATGATCCAGACCTCACTGTCCGGTCGGACGAGCTTGGAGGCCATTGCGAAGCCTGCCCCGGGACCCAATGTTCCGAATGCACCAGGGTCAAGCCATGAGAGCGGCTTTCTCGGGCTGAGCACATAGGAGGCAGAGCCAAGAAAGTCACCACCATCTCCAATGATCATGCTGTCCTCATCGAGGTGCTCTTCAATAACCCTCACCACAAATAGAGGGTTAAGGTACTTCTCAGGTTCCTCCTCGGAGAGTCTGACAATTTCCTCATTTCTTAGGTCGTCACGGTCTCGAAGACTACTCATCCACTCAGGAGATGAATGGCTACCAACTGCATGCTGCAGGGCAATAACGTAGTGCGATGGAGATGTGAGAAGCCTGTGCCGCACAGGTTTGAGCATGGTGTTCAGTTTCAACTGCTTAGGGTCGAGGTTGAGGTTTACCACCTCCGTCTTCCTCCCGAACTGCCGGCCGTAGTCCAGACGGAAATCCATAGGAACCCCACAGAGTATCACAAGGTCAGCCTCCCGAAGAGCTTTACGCCTTTTGTGCCTCATCTGGATCTCACTCCCCTTACCAAGGAGACCACGTGCCATTCCGGACAGATAGGTGGGAATACCGAGCTTCTTTATTGAATCAGCAAGATCGTCAACAACAGAGACATCGTGCAGTGCCTGGCTTCCGACAACGAGGACAGGTCTCTTGCTCTCCCGAACAAGGCTCACGATCTGTGACGAGGGTGCAACCTTCGGATAGCTGGGACTCACCGGTCTAATGCTCGTCTTGTTCGGCCTGAACAGTTTGTTCAACCTCCACTTGAGGTAGCTATTGAATATCCAGTCGTTCATGGATTTGACCTCGTGCTTCTCCTTCACACCGTACAGGGGTTTTACGATATCCTTGGGATAGAGTACATCGAGGGGGAGCTCGACGAAAACGGGACCCTGCACCCCAGAAACTGCCACGGAGATGGCCTCCTGCAGTCTGGGAACAACGTCCTTCACCGACGTGACCTTGGTTGCAAACTTCACATTGCTGCGTATCAAGGCGATCTGGTCGATATCTTGGAGGGCACCACGCCCTCTCAGGACTGTGGCAGTAGCACCCCCAAGGATGACTAGGGGGCTCTCTGCAAGTCTAGCGTTGGTCACAGCAGTGATAGTATTGGTGATACCGGGACCAGCTGTGACGGCGCATATTCCGGGTCTGCCGGTAAGTCTGGCATACGCATCCGCAGCGAAGGCGGCGTTTGCCTCGTGCCTGACATCAAGCACCCTGATTCCCAAAGCCTTGCACGACACGAGAATGGGGGAGATGTGACCACCACATAGAGTGAAGACATGGTCAATACCGTTCGCTACGAGGACGTCAGCGACAAGTTCACCACCACTTTTCATTTTATTAATAGACTCTTCCACAACATATGTAGAATTCCTTACTTATCAACATCTCGGCCTAGGTGCAATGCACTGATATAGAAGGAACAGAGAAGCTTAATCGATCGAGATCCAATATCATGATCTGGTGAATTCGGGAGACTACAAGAGACAGAGGTCCATGTCACACATTTAGTCCTGCTGAATGTAGAGATAGAGGGAGAGAGTAGTCTGCGCGTATCGACACTGTCCTCAAATTGTCGCTCACAGTAGGTTCCGTCTAGTCGAGGTCTATTTCGGTATTGAGGTAAATCATGTTCTGCCTCCCCACCTTCTCCTTCACGATGATATCTAGCTCTTCGAGTTCCTTGAGGTGCTGG
>JALWRB010000014.1 GCA_027077875.1 Candidatus Heimdallarchaeota archaeon | reverse complement strand
TCTATGAAAAATTGAAAATTATCAAATATATTGTTTCATTTTGCGCGTCTGTGTCCATCGGGTCTTGTCCCAGAAAGTGGGTATATATCTTCCCGTACCCAGAGGGGGACGTGGCTTCCAGAAGTATCCTCCAGAGAGTTCTGTTCTACCTCATGTTCATCCCGGTGAACTCTCTGCTTTTCTACGTCGTCCTCGACAATACCGTACTCCTGTATGTTGCTCTTGCATCGGCCGCTCTCATCGCAGGGATCTACCTTAAGTTCAGACCCGTGAGCGCGACGAGACGCAGGTTCGTCAGGGTGTACAGAACCGGTAAGCGGGATGTGATGAGACTCGTCCTCCGCTACCTGCGGATCAACAGGAACTTCATCATCGGCTCAGGCGTGGGACTCTTCTTGGCAACCGGGATACTCACCCAGGCAGTGGTTGTTTCTACCAGTTACCAGCAGTACGCCTTCGACAACTACATCCAGAACTCCGACGTCTCGGCGTACCAGTACAGCTTCAAGCGGATAAGTAAGAGCTCGGTGCTGGACTGGAACGACCGGTACTTCCCAGACCTCGTGGATACCTTCGGGGAGCAGGGGATAACGGTGACGAGGAGCCTGAGTTACGGGATGGTGGAGTACCAGATGATCCTCGCTGAGATCCGGGACTCCTTCGCCCGGTACCTGAATACGCAGACCATCAAGACAAGGCAGTGGACACCGGAGTTCTACGAGATGCTCAGCCAGTTGCCGACCTTCCCCGACCTCAAATTCGAACAGATAGAGTCGCTGCTCGTCGTCCCCGACAAGCTGTACTTCCCTGCGCCCGAGTTCGGGACTATCGAGCGGTCCCCGTCTGATTCCATCACGAGAGTAGGGAACCGGTCGACCTACCAGGTACTGCTTGAAAGGGCCTTCAAGGAGGGGGAGGATATCACCAATACCTCCGTCCCGTTCAACAACGTGACCGTGAGCGTGAGCACCGTATGGGAGGTCAAGGCGGAGGACTGGGTGTACATCCGCTCGAACAATATCAGGATGAACGAGGAGCTGCTCAAGGGCACCCACTTCCTCCCTGCGGGTGGGGAGTGGGAGCTTTATGACCTGTTCGAGGAGAGGAAGACTGACTACGTAGAATTCCCGCATGTCTGGGGAACACTGTGGGCGGAGGGGCTGATCTGGGTAGACATACCTCTTCTGTCGGACGTCGAGATCACAGACTTCGAGGTCCTGCTGGCAGACACGGTGGAGATGCTGTACGAGAAGACAGTGACATTCAGGCACATCGCCATTCCACTGGGTATCGATCCTGTGGGGATCTTCGCTTACTCACCCCTTGACCTCCTCATACAGGACTACCTGAACTATGACCAGAACCTGCAGAGGATAATGATCATGTTCTCCGCTCCCATGATAGTCGTCTCTCTATTCTTCTACTTCTTCGCCATCTCCATCACGCAGAAGAGGAAGATTGAGATCTTCTACAAGATGAAGATCAGGGGAGCGTCCACGAGGGTCTTCCTCATTATCATGCTCATGGAGACCTTGGCGTACGGGGTGATCTCAGCTGTGGTCGGGCTCGTGGGGGGTGTCACCAGTTCAGGGTTCGCCATGTCGGTAGCCTCGGCGGTTGAGGGGGGTGGTCTGATCCCGCTGGTCCTCCCAATCTCCATCTACTGGAAGCTTCCCGTGGTCGGCTCACTTCTCGCCTTCCTCTTCAACATGAGCGGGATGTTCGAGGCGTCCCTCATCAGCTTCAGCACGATAGGCAATTTGGAGAAGGAAGGAAGCTCCGTGGTCACCAGCAGTAACTTCGACCTCTACACCTTCGGATTCGCCATGACTTACTGGTTGGTAATCCCGCTGATCGAGATCCCAGCGGACTTCTCCGTGCTTGTCTACCAGCAATTGGGGTTCGTCGCCATCCTCGCGACGATCATGAGTCTTCCGTTCATGGGGAACCGCTTCTACTTCCCCCTGCTCAAGAGGTTGTCGGGGAGATTCTCTGACGACATCGTTCATCTCTCGCTCACCAGCATCCTCCACTACCGGAAGTACACCACCAAGTTCTTCGCCCTGATGCTCATCACGCTCTTCTTTGCCTTCCAGGGGATGATCAGCACATCGACCATCGTCACGTCGAATCAAGAGGTGACCGACTACACGATTGGCGCAGACATGTACGTGCAGGGTTTGAACTCATGGGTACCGGAGCGCTACGAGAGGGTATTCGTGGATGGTGTGAAATCCGCCAGCCCCGTCTCGCAGATGGTGTACAAGGCGAACCTCGTGGAACGCTTACCTGGGCAGGACGCGGACTCTGTACTGACCTACAACCTCATGGGTGTAGACCCCTCTACCTTCCCGAGTACTGCCTTCTGGAAGGAGGACTACGCAACGAGTCCTCTAGAGGAGGTGCTGGCCGGGATCACACGTGGATCACTCAACATTGCCCTCGACAGCCAGACCATGCGGGTCCTCGAGCTGAAGGAGGGTGACACTCTCGTCATCAGGTACGGATACAGGTCGCAGGAGTCGGTGCGTCTGAACATCACTGCAAGCTTCGACTACTTCCCGAGGTTGGTGTCCAAAGACATGTCGGGAGCCAGCCACAGATCCGAGCTGACTGACGTCTACGTGGTGGGTGACCTCGACACTATGGAGGTCCTCTCCGACGCCTTCAGCAGGGGTCTGAACTACGGGACCCTCCTGAAGCTCCTCCCCGGTGCAGACATCAAGCAGGTGACGAGGGACATCTACGCGCAGTACCTCGACGAGGAATATGTTGTGATTAGCCGTCTGAATTTTAGGGGCAGTGTCTTCTCGATGGCGGATGATCTCTCGCCGCTCGCCAAGTTCGAGGAGTACTTCATCCTCTCCTCACTCACCACTACTCTCCTTATCTCCATCGCCATTGGAATTCTGGGGACGGTGTACTACGCGTACGTCCTGACCAAGACGAGGAAGAAGGACTTTGGGATCTTCAAAGCGGTGGGGATGGTGAGGGACCAGCTCATGCGCTACCTACTCTCCGAGATCCTCATCCTCAGCTTCAGTGCACTTTTCTTCTCCTTCCTGACGGCGATGTTCCTGACCGGTCCTCTCTTCACAATACTGCTGGGAGGTGCGAGGGGGTCAGCTCCTCCCCTACGGATAATTATCCCGTGGACGCAGATCGGGGTGTTCGTCCTCGTGCAGGGTGTACTGGCGGTTGGGATGGCTGCAATACCTGCTCTAAGGATATCCAAGCAGAGCACTGCAAACATCGTGGAGGGGCTGTAGATGGATGACATGATAGACCTCCGCAGAGTGACCAAGATCTACTCCGATCGTGAGAAGAACTTCCAAGTACTCAACGGCATTGACCTCAGGGTGAAGGAAGGCGGTTTCGTCTCCATCAAGGGACCATCGGGAGCAGGGAAGACCACCTTTCTCAACATCCTCGGGGGGAACCTCCAGCCCTCCTCAGGCGAGGTATTCGTCGGGGGCATCCCCCTGCACCTTCTGGATGAGGACTCGCTGAACACGTACAGGAGAACGTTCTGCGGGATGCTGTGGCAGGATGCTTATGAGAACCTCATTCCCGAGCTCACGGTGAAGGAGAACATCGAGCAGGTGATGATGATAGGAGGTTACCCCGAGAAGAAGCGGGAGGAGAGGACAAGGTACCTGCTGGAGTCTTTCGAGATCGCTGACAGGGCGCACCACCGACTGAACCAGCTTTCTGGAGGAGAGGCACTACGTGCTAGCCTAGCGGCAAGCATGGTAAATGAGCCAAAACTCCTCCTCTGTGATGAGCCCACAGGGGAACTGGACTCGGAGACTTCGAGAATGATCATCAGTTTCCTCAAGAGAGTGAACAGGGAGCAGGGCACGACCATTGTAGTGGTTACCCATGACGAGCTCTTCGATCTGGCTGCAGACATCACCTACTACCTCAGGGATGGGAATCTCGTCCAGGTTACCTCCCCGGGAATCGTCGAGAAGCACCCACGAGCCATGGTGGCGTACATGAACTCCATCGGGCAGATACAGATACCCCCGCACCTTCGAAAGAAACTCGGGAGGTTTGTGAAAATTATCGAAAACAATGGTAACCTGTCCCTTGTATCCGCGGACGAACAGTTTGATGTTTGATGCACCTCGTTCCAAAATTTGAGGAATTTGAATTCAGGGTGAATTGAACATCGGGTAGATCGATGCCACATATTAGTTCGTAGGATTTGACGAGATATTCTTATATTAGGTTGAAAGCTTTAAAATGTTTGAAGAACGGGGACATAATTTTCATAGGAGAAAACGCCCCAATTCTGAAAAATTTCGCCCGAACCAGTCATTGGAGTCGGACACGTACTTTCAGGAATATTGGGGATTTTGTGCGTAACTCGGTGCAACTATCCAGTCCACGGTTGATCATCTGCCCCGTTTCCTGCTCGACCTCTTCAATCATAACAGTGAACATAATTAAAAGCATCTTCAAGACGGCCAAGGTTTATGGCTATGCTGAAAGTGCACCATGCGTCCAGAAGTTGAAGAATAATTCGGACATAGATGGGTTTATACACGAAGGATACAGTACCCATCAACTCGAAGAGAAGATATCAACGACCATTACTAACCTTGAGGAAATGGATTTTCTTGTGGAGAAGCTGAATAATCCAGAGGATGGGACACCACTCGCAGATCTTCGGCGGAGTACAGGTGCTATCCACCTGAACGATTCCTACTCTTTCCTGGGACTGGTGATTTCCTATCAGTCAGTGATAAAGTACTCTGAGATCAGGAAAGAGTGCCTCATGGATAAGGATGTACTCATCGGAATTTACATCTCAGCAATCAGCGACCACCTTGGGGTGAATTCAAAGCACAAGGGAACAAGTTGGAAACTGAGGATTGGATCGCTCTACTTCACCATAATTACCATAGACGATATCAATTTTATCTACGTTTTCGAGTCACTTAGTGACTTCCACTACACATTTCTCGCAGAGCTTCTGGTGAGGAGTGCAGATCTCATCCACCATTTTATAGGAAGGAGCATCAGGGAGACATTATTCCTTGACGAGAGATCTGAAAGAATAATATCACAGGAACTGGACGAGCTCACTGGACTTATTGATATCAACTTGAGAGCCCAGTACAGGATCAGGATTGTTTACCACAACTTCTCAGATATAAGAGCAGCAATTCTCAGCTCTTTGATTTACCAAGTAGGATTCTCTAATTTCGAGTTCGTAATAATGGAGTACAATCCCGACCTCCCCGATGACAGGATAGACGTCATGCTCCTGAACACGACAAGGGAGAATTTACAAGAAAGCCTATGCTTGCTCTCCGAACTTAAACGGAAGAATCCGAGAATGAAGATACTGATGGAAATTGAGGACAGAACAGAGGAGGAACTAGTAGAGCTCCTCAACTACCCGTTCATTGATATGATCTCATTCTCCTACTCTCAGGACTACGTTATCGAGGACATAATCCAGAAGCTGATGACGGATGCAGCCTTTAACAAAATCTATGCAGGGAAATACTTCTACTATGACCAATCATCGGTACAGTCTGAGTCTATCGTACGTTCATTGTTCAGTGAACACTCCTTTCTCCTTGCTAGGTATAAACCGAGGATTCTGCTTAACGTTAGTATCTTCGTCGGATATGAGGAGATTCAAAGTTTCACCATAGAGTCAAGTGATCCCATCTTCAGGACACTCCTAATGCATAAGGAGAATATAGTAAGCTCGATGATCAATTTTCAGGAGGAATTTCCAGGAGAGGATCAGCAGTACATCAGTTTGGGGTTAGGACCATACACCCTTTACCACTTCAACGGTGATAGTATTAGGTTCTTCTTCATCCTAGAAGGTGGTCACACGACTCAGGAGCTATATGAGAATGAAATCCTGAGCAACTCGATGAACTACCTTATCAATTGCTTCTACGAGGGAGAGGAAAGATTGGAACAAGAATTTAGGAATACCTGCCTGAATCTGGCGTTTAAACTCAGTACCCAACACATGGTGCAGGACGATTTCTCCGGACAGTAAATACCGAGTCACTAACACTATTTTTTGCCTAGAAGAATGATACAAAGATTTAGTGAAATGTCATGCAACCAAAGAGTTCTACGAAAATCGAACATTGGCAGTAGGGACCCTGAGACATGAGTTCTAGTATGGTGTAACAGTAGTTACTTAAATATATACTCCCCTAATCTTTTCAGCAGAGTGATGTGAAACATGCAGACGAAATACATTCGAATACTAATCAGCATCTTCCTTCTGGGATTGATCTTTTCGATCGCAGCTGGAGGAGCGACAAACTCTCCTGTGCCATCGGACCTTGCCCCCAAGGACTCCGATACCACGGAAGACAGCGATAGCACTACAGACGACGGTGATCACACCAATACCACAGATGACGATGACCACACAGATGAGACCACTGAGTCTGATCACACGGACGAGACCACCGAGGGAGAAGATTCCGACAAGTCAGATTCTGAGAAGGACCACGAGGAGGAGAAGGACAAACTAGAGTTCAAGGTCGAGCTAGAGGTTGACACGAACAAGGTCAAGCTGAAGACGAAGATAGCCAATGGAACCAACGAGGAGGAGTTCAAGGCAGAAATCGACTTCGACTCAACACCCAAGGTCAAGGTGGAATACTCCTCCGAGGCAGGGTCCAACAAGACAGAGAGCGAGCTTGAAGTCAAGGTCAAGAGCCTTGTCGAGTTTGAGGACGTGAACGGAGATGGACTATTGGATGACAATGACACAGTTGTTCAGACCTACAAGTTAGAGGACATCGGCTTCAGTGACCTGAAGCAGTCCTCCACGGATATTGGAGGTGGCTTTACCAAGTATGTCATCAACGCAACCACTGTTGACGGAGTCTTCACGATGGTCTTCACAATCACCGAGACATTCACGCAGTCAAATGGAATGATACTGAAGCCTACGGGTATCAAGATCGACTACATCATCAACGGCTTCGACTACATGTCCAACACCTCAAGGCTTGCTCTCGACTCTAAGATCGAGTCCACCTATAAGGTCGAGCACTCCGAGGACAGCCCCGATGAGGAGAACGAGTTCTCAACCAACGAGGCATCCATCAAGACCAGCGGACAGGACACAGCCTACTTCTCATGGGTGAAGACCGCAGAGGTCGATGGAAACACTACCGACGTGGGAGTGGTTGTCAAGAAAGCCAGTGAGAACAGCCAGGAACTGTACTTCATCTACGAGAGAGGAGATTTGATCATCCACGACCCAACTGTTGGAGTTCAGGCAGCAACGGTGGCTTACGCCGTAAACGTCGATCTCGGTAGGATCGACCCTGCTCTCTCTTCAAGCATTGCAGCACTTCCTGCCACACCCCTGATGGCGACATTCGTCATCCTTCTGGCTTCTGCCTTCGTCATCAGACGAAGGAGATAATAGCTCCTGTTGTAGGGCAGTTTCTCTCCACTTTCCTGCCCTACATTCTTTTTATTCGATAGATACTTAACACCAACCTATATTCTCGATTCAGATGTACGATGTAATTGTGATCGGAGCAGGAGCCATGGGCTCCTCCTCAGCCTACTTCCTCGCAAAGAAGGGGCTGAAGGTAGCTCTGGTCGAACAGTTCAAGCTGGGTCACACAAAGGGTAGCTCCCACGGTGAGTCACGGATCATACGAATGGCCTATCCCCAGAAGCACTTTGCAGAGATGATGCCCGAGTCCTACCGTCTTTGGGAGGAGATCCAGAGGGAATCAGGGGAGAAGCTCCTGAGGGTGACTGGAGGTCTTGACTTTGGAAAAGAGTCAGACACCAACCTGCAGAGTGTAAGGGAGACCCTTGAGAAAATGGAAGTGCCGCACGAGGTCCTTGATCCCCAGCAACTACGAGAAAGGTTCCCCGGACTCAGGATCGATGATGGAGACATGGGGGTGTACCAGAAAGACGCGGGTATCCTGAACGCCTCGCTAGCGGTGAGGACACTTCAGGAGCTGGCAAAGAGCCTAGGTGCAGAGATATTTGAGGAGGTCACCATTGAGAACATAGAGAAGACAGAGAAAGGGTTCATGGTGTCAGGCAAAGGATTGGACGCTGAGGGAACGAAACTGGTCGTTGCAACAGGTGCGTGGACGAGAAAGCTCCTCGGATCGGCATTTGCAATCACACCGGATTATGAGGTTTGGAGACCGTCCTACGCCTTTTGGAGGATAAAGAAGGATGTGTACAGAGATTTCCCGATATTCATCTGCTGGGATGAGGAGGTCTTCTATGGCTTCCCCGAGAACGAGCAAGAAGGAGCGATGAAGGTCGCCATCCACATCTCGGAGGAGGTCCCTAGGGTGGATCCGGACGAGCCCGACGCAGTACCCCAAGACAGGGTGCTGGCGAAGATTTCGGATTTCGTCGCGAGGAGGTTCTCTGGGTTGCATCCTTCATCCGACGACGTGACGAACTGTCTGTACTCCATGACTCCTGACGAGAACTTCATAATCGATGAGGTCAGACCCGGCGTTGTTGTAGCAGCTGGATTCTCTGGGCATGGCTTCAAGTTCACCCCGGTCATAGGGAGGATCATCTCCGACATGATCACCGGATCAGATCCGTGTTATGACCTAACCCCATTCGCAATGAGGAAGGAAAATTAGAGTGAAATGTTGGGGATAAGTCACAGTGAAGGCCAGAGTCACTTCTTCTCTGCAGCTTGAATACGGTCACGAATAAAATTGAAAGGAATGTAGCGCATGCTGGGTCTCAACCTCTTCTCCGGGATCCTCGTGAAGTCGGGAACCACCCATGTCCTGAGTTCAGGAAGCCTCTTTTGTGTCCGATCGCTGAACACTCCCCATGACGGAGCCCTGTTCCACAGACAGTTCTTGAGCGTCTCGATGTACGCCCTGAACTCCTCGGAGAGATGGTGAAGATTCCCTTTGGCGAAGTATATCTGGTGGAGATTCTCAAGTGTGTTGCAAATGTCCTCGACATCCTCATTCAACTTTGAGCGGATGATCTGGATGAGTACCGTATAAGGGATTATCAGGTGTGAGAGTGAGTGGAGCCGGGAAATCTCGTTCTCAAGGGTCTCCTTGTACCCCATGAGATCGGGGGAGTTTGTGATAGCGATGGTGATGTACAGATCTGCGATGATTGCATTGAACTTCGACTCCGAGAAGAGCTCTGTCCTGTTGAAAAACGACTGCATCAGGTAGGTGTCGATATGAGATCTAAACGTGTAATAGTCCCTCGTCATCAGTGCCCTGATCACGTAGTACATGATCAGATCATCGTAGATATACATAGCCTGCGACCACTCCACGAGGGTTGATCCCTGACTGAGGAAGCCACCGTGTAGAATGGAGTCAAGCTGTAGCTCGAGGGATTCGATGGACGCGTCGAGGTCGTGGATCTTCAAGGTCTTTCCCTCAAAGGAGTCGAGGATCTGGAACTTGA
>JALWRB010000013.1 GCA_027077875.1 Candidatus Heimdallarchaeota archaeon | reverse complement strand
CCACTGAATCTTGTCCAGATCTAGGTCCCGGGTCATGTCGAAGACGAAAAGGGCTGCGTTGGAGCCCGCGTAGTACATCTGCCGTGCCAGTCTGAACTCGTCCTGACCTGCGATGTCCCATATGACCACCGAACAGTTGAACTCCTCATACTGGTAGGGGAGATAGGCCATGTCCACACCGATGGTCTGAAGGTACTCTTGGGTGAACCCAATACCCATGTATCGTTTACGAAGTGATGTCTTTCCTACCCTGCCATCCCCCAGAAGTATAACCTTGAACTGATAGTCTCCATCGACCACAGATGGGGATATCCCACGCTTGAGAAAAAGGTTTTGGAGCGAGGTCATACTACTTGGGTAGAGGATAATCTTAATTATTTGAGATACGGGAGTAATACTATGGACTCGGAAGTCAGAAGACTCCAGCAGAAATTTAGCCTTCTCATTGATGAGCGAATGCTCGGGTACCATCTAGGTGACTCGCACCCTATGAACTCGAACAGGCTTTTCCCCGCGATGCACTTACTCAGGGAGAACTTCGTCAACACCGAGGACTTCGAGCTGGTACTCCCCGGGAAGGTCGATAGACAAGTCTTACTAAAAGCCCATGACGAGGACTACGTGAAGAAGTTCGAGGAGCTCTCCGAGATTGGTGAGGGTGAGGCACCGGAGTACGGACTTGGGACCTCGGACTGCCCGATATTCAGGGGCGTGTCCGAAGCATCGGAACTCATTGTTGGGTCCACCACCTCCTTGGCCGAGTCCATGTACCAGAAAGACTATGGATTTGCCTTCATACTCATGGGTGGTCTCCACCACGCCAGATCGAATCGAGCTTCTGGGTTCTGCTACTACAACGACATCAACGTCGCGATCAAGGCCCTCCAGTCCAAGAAACCCGACATCAAGATTCTTTATCTCGACACCGATCTGCACCATGGAGACGGTACACAATTTGACTTTTTCAACGATCCCAACATCCTGACAGTAAGTTTCCACGAATCCGGCGAGTACCTCTTTCCCGGAACAGGCTTCCCAAATGAGGTTGGCGAGAACGAGGGAGAAGGCTTCAGCGTCAACATGCCACTGATGCCCTATACGTGGGACGAGATGTACCTCCAGAGATTCAGGGAAATCGTCCCCGTCATGTTCGAGTCATTCAGACCGGACTTCGTCATCTGGCAGGCAGGTGTTGATGGTCACAAAGATGATCCTCTAGGACATCTCCAGCTTACCTCCGGTCTTTACCGAACCATAGCCAAAGAAGTCAGGCAACTGGCTGAGAGCACGATGGATGCTCCCCGTGTACTCTCCCTCGGAGGTGGCGGGTACAATCCCAACTCGGTGGCCAGATCGTGGGCTAATGTTGTCTCGGGCCTTTCTGGACACAGGCTTCCAGACAAGGCTTCTGCGGATTGGGTAGAACTGTGCTCTGCGAGGGGTATAGAGGTCACTCCAGAGCTTCATGAAAGTCCATCTCAACCAAGTGAAGAGTACCTCTATGATGTCATCGCGGGTAATGAGAGGTACGAGTTTGACTTCAGGTTCAATATTGGAAGGTACTTCAGTGTTTAAGGTTGAAAATCACAACGGGTATCTACAGAGCCTTGAAGATATAGACTGCCTGCTCTCCCATCTGCTCGAATGCCATGGTCACCCTGTCTCCGATCTTGGGCTCTTCGCCAGTGTACCTACCTAGGATGGTTTTGTCCAGTTCGTCCATCCTCACGGCAACAAGATAGAAAGCTCCATTGAAACCTGGAGGTGGAATGTCCACGTGAGTATAGGTCTCAACCGTTCCAGTCAAGGGAAGGTTTACCCACTCGATTTGGTCAGAGTAGCAACTAGGACAGAGTGTCCGGGGAGGGTAGTGAACGGATCCACAGGATTTACATTTTGTGGTTCGGAATTCTCCTTGGTTTAGTCCCTCCCAGAAGCTGGAGAGCTTGGTGTTGACATCGATATAGTACGGTGGTTTATCTAGTGTATTCATCTTCATTCCTCCTAAGTTGACAGCACGTGAACCACGTGATGTGTTGCAAATCCGCTGAGATTGTGGGTGACTCCGATCTCTGCGTCCCTTACCTGCCTGTCGCCAGATTGACCCCTGAGCTGCTCCGTGATCTCCACGATCTGTGCTACACCAGTGGCACCGATAGGATGGCCCTTGGCTTTCAATCCACCCGATGTGTTGATTGGGGTCGATCCGGAGAGAGAAGACTCACCGTCCTCGATAAATTTCCCACCCTCGCCCTTCTTCGCCAAGCCAAGCATCTCGTACTCAATGATCTCTGCTATAGTGAAGCAGTCGTGGGTCTCGGCGACATCGATGTCAGAGGGCTTAATATTAGCCATGGAGAAAGCATCGTTGACCGCGGATCTCATGGCCTTCCAGTCGGTAATCGAGCTCATGTTGGAGACTCCAATAGAGGGTTCTACCCTTTGTCCCGCTCCCTTGATCCAAATGGGCTGATCTGTGAACTCCTTGGCCTTGTTACCTCGTGTGAGGACGACCGCTGCAGCTCCGTCGGTCAGTGGAGAGCAGTCGAATAGGTTCAGTGGTTCGGAGACCATCCGGGCATTCATCGCCTTCTCTAGGGAAATCTCACCCATCGAGTGGAACTGTGCCTTGGGGTTCTTGGCCCCATTGCTGTGGTTCTTCACGGCCACCGATGAAAGCTGCTCACGAGTTGTCCCATACTTCTCCATGTGCTGCTTTGCAGCGAGTGCAAAACCACTGTACGCTGTGATACCGTGGATACCCTCGAACGTCACATCAGGTACATAGAGCAGTCCCTTGTTCGCCATCGCAGGGTTGTTGTTCATCTTCTCGACACCCACAACTATCGCTGTGTCAATCATTCCAGACTTGATTGCAGCCCACGCATTCCTGATTGAAGAAGACCCTGAGCTACACGCCATCTCCACTCGTGAGACGATTTTAGGAGTGATCCCGAGAATCTGGGCGCCCAAATTGCCCACATGGGCCTGTTCAACTGTCAATTCAGGCATGGCTGCCGATACCCACAGTCCCTCGAATGTATCGGGTGATACATTCTCAAGACCACTAATGGCCTCGTGAGCAGCTTCGGAGAAGAGCTCGTGATAGCTCACGTCGTCCCTTTTACCGAATCTGGAGACTCCTGCGCCCACTATGGCTACATCATTACTCATATGCTTGAATGTGAGGCTGGAGTTATAAGATTTCTCTCTTTGAAATTTCAAAGGGTAAGAAGGTGACCACAAAGGATTTTATTATCACCTCCATAGGTGGTTTACGGTGAGAGCAAAACAGAAGACGATCTATCATACAGCCAAGATTCCGATTGATCTGTCATTACACAAGCCCTACAATTACGCCTTCTCGCCGTCGGGAGTGGACTACTGGCAGAGGGTGATGAGACTCACCAACGGAACAGTGGTCGTGACCAAGACCACTCAGTCGGAGCCCCTTGCCAAACGACTAAAGACCGTGATACAGAGCGCCGAGAAGCTTACCCTTCATGAGATCGAGGAGGTCAAGCAACGACTTGCCTTCGAGCTAGGAGTTGACGATAGTTTCAGTGCTCTAAAGGTCCTCGCCAACAGGGATTTGATCTTTAAGGACGCGCTCTACTCCATTCCTGGATATAGGTTATATGCGAACTCGTCAGTGCTAGAGACCGTGGTCAATGTCTTCCTCAGCCAGACCTTCAGTCCGTCGTCCTACAGAAAATTACGTGAGCGGTTCCTCTACGACCTAGGTGAGCCAGTTCCATGGAACAAAAAGCTCAGGGTATTCCCAAAGCGGAGCTTCCTAATCGACATGCCAGATGACCAGTGGGCTGAGCTCCGATTAGGTCCCCAGGAGGAATATCTACGCTCTGCAATCGAAAAGCTCGATCTCGTAGGAACCTTCGCACACTACCCGGATCAGAAACGTGGATATGACAATCTGAAAAAGATTCATGGCATCGGGGACTACACGGCTAGGTCGATCATGACGTACGCTGCGAGAAAGTACAGGTTCACCCCTCTTGATCACCTTGTGAGGGAGTTGGTCTCAGAGCTGTATGAGATCCATGACAATGTCAACTACAGCACCTTCGACCTCTGGGCATGGAAGCAGTTCGGTTCGAATCCAGCATTACCAATTCACGTCCTCGTGACAGCCTACTGGCCCTCATTTATGAAGGATATGCACGAAGAGCTCAAGCTAAAGTACTGATCAACTACTTGATTATTACATCCATTTGAGGGAGGAAGCTTAAGGCCCTGTTAGTGCTTGACGCTCACCGAATCGATCAGTTTAAGGACACCGAATCTCAGGGCGGAATAACCGACATAAAATTGTGGTTAACCGTGAATAGGATAGTAGAACTAAAAGCAATGGTAAAAGACGACCCAGTACCCGTAGAACTAGAGGGATGGGTTTGGCAGTTTAGGAAACAGGGAAAACTCGCATTCGTAGAGCTCTTTGATGGATCTACATGGAAGATCGTACAGGTGACTCTGAAGAAGAATAAACTGCCCGAGAATAAGTTCGATCTTATTGACGAGATCTACCGTGGAGCAGCACTGAGGATAAAAGGTCAGCTAAAGGCCGACGGTAGAGCGCCACACGGAATTGAGGTCCTAGCAGAGGACATGGATGTCATCCATCCGTCCAATGAGGAATTCGATCAGCAGGTTCCACAGGATGCTGGAGTTGACGTCAGGTTGAACAAGAGGCACATCGTGATCCGAAGCCCCAAGACCTCGGCAATCCTCAAGCTCAGAAGTCACATCCTAAAGTACACACGGGACTACTTCTACTCCAGAGGAGCGGAGGAGGTTACCCCTCCAACCATCGTGGAAGCACAGGCAGAGGGTGGAGCAGAGCTTTTTGAAATCAAGTACTTCGACCGAAAGGCATACCTCACTCAGTCATCCCAGCTCTATCTGGAGGCAGCGATCTTCTCACTCGGTAATGTCTTTTGCATCCTACCGTCATACAGGGCGGAGAAGAGCAGGACGAGGAGGCATCTCACCGAGTACACCCACATAGAGGGTGAGTATGCATTCATGGACTTCGAAGGGCTCAAAGAGTACCTTGAGGACTACATCATCTACCTCATGGAACAGATCAAGGAAAATGACTCGGACATTCTGGAGCTCTTCGGTAAAACTTTGGAAGTACCCTCAAAACCCTTCCCGAGGGTTTCGTACAAGGAGGCAATCGAGAAACTTAAGGAGCTAGGACACGATATCCCATATGGGACCGATATCAGCGATGCCCCCGAGAGAGACCTCGTCAACCACTATGGAGTGCCAATCATCCTAGAGCACTTCCCTACCGACATGAAGCCGTTCTACCACAAGATCAACGAGGACGATCCGAGCATAACAAACTCCGCGGACTTCATCTTCCCCAACCTCGGAGAGATCATAGGCTGTGGAGAGAGGGAGACTGATATCGACAGCATGCTGGACAGAATGGCAAAGATGGACCCCCCCGTTAACCCAGAGGAGTACTACTGGTATATGGATCTGCGAAGGTATGGTTCAATACCGCACAGTGGGTTTGGACTGGGACTAGAACGTTTCCTCGTCTGGATCTTGGATCTCGACCATATCAGGGATGCCACGCTTTTCCCACGATTGATGAACAGAGTATCGCCATAGGTTAGTAAATATACCGAATTCGTGTCTTATACAGATTTGTTTATATTCATGATATAAAAGAACAACTTAGTGCTTTCAGAGGATGTGAATCCTCGGTGGGTGGGAACATATCAATCTCAGGATTGAAAACGACCCGTGGGGTCGTGGAAGGTGAAATAATTGTCTGCAGAGATTACAGTAAAGAAAGACAAAGCGAAACGTGCTCTCCTAAATGAGCTTAGGGAGAAGAGGAAAGCCCTCATCACTCAAGTTCGTGAGCACGAGAAGAAGAGGGACGAGCTCAAAGCCGCCCGGAATGAATTAAATCAGAAAGTCAGAGAACTCTTTGACGCAGCCCGTGTGGAAAAGGAGGCAAGAGACGCCATCAACAAAGACGTGCAACTCAACAAAGAGCTCCGAAAGATGAGCCAAGAGGATGCTGACAAGGTGTACAAGCAACTAGAAGAGCTTCGATCCGAGATCCGCGGTATCCACGGAGGAGAGAGGAATCTCCGAAGAATCGCCGAGAAGATCAAGGAGATCGAGTTCAAGATCGAGACAGATGCCAGATTAACCAAGGACAAAGAGGACGAGTTAATCGAGGAACTCAGAAGTCTTCACGAGAAGTTTGCAAGCTTGGAGGTAGCCTCTGAGAAGCAGGCTGAGATCCGTGCGATCAACGAGAAGTGGAAGGCCCATAGGGACAATGCACGCATGCACCACAAGAAGGTAAAAGAGCTAGCCGAACAATCACAAGCACATCACGACAAAATGCTGGAGTACATCAACGAGGCCAGAAAGCTGAGAAGCGAGGCTGACGAGAGACACAGCGAGGTCAACGAAATCTCTGCAAAAATCAAAGAAATTAGACAACAGATCAACGCCGTCTCAAAAGATGCAGATGCCGTCCGCAAGGAACTCGGAGAGGAAACCATGATGGAAAGGCAGAAGCGCAGGAAGGAGGCGGAAATCCAAGCCAAGAAGGAGACCCAAGAAACCACAGCCATGCTGAAGAAGAAGATGGATGCTGGTGACAGGCTCGACTTCGAAGAGCTGAAAATACTCCTCGAACAGGGTGAGGTTTTCAAGGACTCGTAATTCCCCAGTTTATGATATTTCACCATACTTGAAGGTAAGATATATAATTCATCAATATATGAGGAATCGATGAAGAACGATCAGATTTTTGGATTCATCATGCTGATACTTTCAATACTAGGTATAATAGCTGAAACGTGGTACCTCATCCTTGAGATCCTCATAAACCCGACGACATACGGGAATGTGCCATTCGTCAACACACCGGTCTACTGGGCACTCGCCCTGCCGATCTGGTTCGCTGCTTCAGGCCTGCTCGGAATTCTCGGGTGGATTGGATACACCCTCGTGATCACTCCCCCTCCTGAGTCGTGGACCTTCGAGGAAGAAGGCGAGAAGAGCGAAGAGGATATCGCCTCATAGTTTCTGAATCCAATTCTGTTCTATAAATCCCTAAATAATATTGAGTTGTCAAGAGAAACCTTAGGTGGAGCTTGACCACTAACAATCCTCTGGATCTCCAGAAGTTTGAGCTGGAAAAGTTCCTTTCCATCCATGTAGTCGAAGTTGTAGTTGGTCTTCTCATACTCCAGTGGCAGGGGTTCAGAACTAAGCACAGAATCGATGACAAGGCGGAGGTTCTCTAGAATCGAGAGTGGTACAGGAGTCATCTTAGGGTACGACGCTAAGCCAAAGGGAATGCAGTTTATGAGCAGATCGTAGTTCTGAATAAGGGACTTCTTACTATTGATCAACCGTGGGAACTTCTCAATCAACTTTTCCACTTTTGAGACTGTCCTGTTTCGGATGGTAATATCCGCATCGGTGGTAGAGAAGTACCCTATGGCAGACTTCCCTATGGAGTTCACTCCCTCGACGTACACAAATGGCGTGGGATTGTCCTTGATATACGTGGATGTCACCTCCTTAATCACATAGAATTCCGTGTTGTAACCCACCAATTTGTTGTCCCTCACAAGTATCAGGTTACAACGGTACGTGGACGAGACGGAGATATCGAGTTCGTCGAGGTAGTTGGGTATAATCTCCGACCAAGGGTCTTCAATCAGTAGGTAGTTGAGAAGTCCATCCTTTATCCAGTTGAGAAGTCCAACCATCTCTGCCTCGTACTCAAGTGGAATGTTGAGAACCACTGCCTTGTCGTTCCTGAGTTTGTGAAGATGTCTCAAACCTCTGGAGAAGAATTTGAAGTGCTTCTCACCAATCTGTCCTATGACAACCATGTCGGGATCTAGGGATCTCTCGATTACTGATAAGCGGAGCATCCCCGGTGAGAATGGTTCACCAATCTCCTCATCAATCTGCCCATATGCCCATACATTCCCCAAGTCGTATCCCTTGATTCTTGTTATCTGTCCGATCTGGCCGAGACCCAAGACAATATGGTCAATCTTTTTCCACTTCAAGCTCCTTGCCCAACCCCAGAGTATCTTGAGATCCGATATGTTAATCGGAGTGGCGGCAATTTTTATTATCAACTTTGGATAGGTCTGAACCAGGCTCTCGATGGTTTCGAAATAAATCTTCGCCAGTCCCTCGAAGTCGAAGAAACTCAGTACAATCTGAATGTTCTCTGGCACCTTGGGAATTAGGTGCATATCGTGGGGATACTCGAAGTCTATATAATCGATATCCATATCACAAAGTGCAAGAATAAGGTCGTCTCTGACCGCAGATGAGAGACTCGAAAACCCATTGTTCCACTTCGAACGGTATGTGACAATCTTCTTCACATCGAACTGGGAGAAGAGTTTTGCGAGGGCAGAATATCTCAACTCTTTCAGACCATCTAGTCTAAACTCGAGCAAGGTAGCGTTTCGGGCAATTGCAATTTCGGCCTGTTCCATCAGTCCCTCGATTGTTTCGGAGAGTAGAACAGCCGCTAAATGCACATGTCAAGCTCCTGTTAGAACATTGATAAATAATCTGAAGCATGACAAATCATGCGATAAGTTCGAGATACCAGACAAGCGGGGATCCAAAGACTAACCAGAAGACAAAACCGATGAGAAATGGTACAATACCGGGAACCTGGTACCTATGCCAGAGATATGTTCGTCCTGTTTCCTCAGCACGGACCTTGCTCTCCAACCTCGTCCTCCTCTCGAGCTCTTCGAGTTCATCGTCATCCAGATCCGGCATGAGGAAAGAGTGCTGCAACCTCCATCCGCCCTCGGTGTACTCTTCGGTTGGGTCGTAGAACATCTTCTCATGAATCTCTTCAACTGGAAGTTTTCGAGAGGTGATCAATGTTGATATCTTGATCAAGAGAGAACCGGAGGTCTCCGAGAAGAGATCCTTGGTTCTTATGTAATCAATCAAGTTGAAAATTAGGAAGTACAATGTGTACAGTGCTATTCCCAGTATCAGATTTGTGATAAGAAAGATCATCGGAGGGAAGAAAGAGAATTTTGGCGGTATTGGTATAAATGAGAAGATGAAAGGAACAGAAAACCCTAGGGCGAGTATTCCCATCGCATCACCACCTCCCCATAGACCTGTGTACAGTGTTAGAGCAAAGAGCAGGAACGCAAGGACAATATTGATCGTGATGCCGATCAGGACAATAAAGGAAAATCCCTCTGTCACTTGATAGATAACTATACCAAGGAGCGAGCTGATAATCTGGAATATCCAGACACGAAGGGATGCATACCTCGTCTTCTGGTCGTTGTATGCGTTGATAGATAGACAAATGAGCGTGATGACGCTCAGGTATATTTCTACCCAGGTCAAAATTGCACCATTACCCTACTCTGGATTTCGTT
>JALWRB010000012.1 GCA_027077875.1 Candidatus Heimdallarchaeota archaeon | reverse complement strand
CCCCGACAAATTCGGATGCAACCTGTAGCCATCCACCAGGAGCGGCCCCTAGGTCGATGACATAGTCGCCTCGTTTTATGATGTAGAACTTCTTCTGAAGCTGCTTGAGCTTGTAGGCAGAACGTGCTCTGTAACCTTCCTTCTTGGCCTGTTTGTAGAAGTGCTCCTTCTTTCTTTCCTCGTAGAATGACATCCCTAGTCTCCTCCTGTCGTGATTATTATTTAAGGTCATGATAATTTCAGAATTTTGTAGATTTGGGAAGGGAGGTTTTATATCTCCACTCAGGATAGATGATGTGGACCAAGGTGAATATATTGAATGTGCCCTCCAATGATTTCGAGAAGGAACTCGCAGAGTCTCTCTCCCCCCTCTTCTTCACCATGCTTAAGGAGAATATTGGGGAGGACAAGGAGTTTGACGAGCTCCTGAACATTATAAGGAGGTCAGGCCTAAGCGGAGAGAAGATATTCATCAATGGATTAAGATCAATCGCATTGCATCTGGAGCAGAACCTCTCTCGGCCCAATGTCGTGAGAGAATGGGTGGATAAATTTACTGCTGCTAATTAGAGACCTTCTGCCATGTCTAGCTTAATTTCAGCTTCGAGCCACTCCGCGAAGTCGTCACACATTGCAGGTGACACGGGGTTCTCTATTCCGCACTCGCTTAGAATCGGGCAGGTCAGGCAGGGCTGTGCATTCATGGAATCCCAGAAGGTGTTTTCGTAGTCTACGATTTTGATCTTCTGCTTCTCGTACTGGTCACCCTCAAGATCCGACTCATAGGTCAGGATCTTCCCCTCAAGGAGCATCTCCTTAATCTTCTGATGTACCTGTTTGAAGTCACCGTACTTATCGGTCACCTGTCTAAGTGAGGCAACTTCAAGATCCGATACAAGCTCCAGAATGGAATATTCTAGATTTTTGTCAAACGAGGTACTGACTCTTGATACGTCTTGGGAAGATAGGGATTTCTGGAATTGTGCATAACTGAAATTCGTTTTCTCGTTGTAATGGTCAAACTTATTACTCATGACGATATCATCTCTCTGACTCCTACTTGTAATGATTCTAGCCATTTAAGGTTTTTGTTCTCTTGAGTTAAAATTCCCTGGATTACCCACTCAATATTTAATCCCTGCTTCCACTGTTTCTACGCACGATATCGTTATAAACCTAGGGAACTATGGTGAGATATGGAAGCAACTGATCTGATCTACGATTGGAATTTCAATGGAGAGCGAGTTCCGGACGTCAATCGCAAGATACAGCTTGACGACGAGAGTCTCAGAGACGGTCTCCAGTCTCCGTCCACAACCGATCCACCCCTTGAGTACAAACTGGAACTTGTAAATCTAATGGAGCAGTTGAAGATCGACGGAGCAGACATTGGATTTCCGGGTGCCTCCAAGAAGATGTACGACGACGTGACTGCAATCTGCGAGCTCATCAGGGACGAGAAGTACAATATTAAGCCCAACTGCGCAGCCCGTACCGTTGCAGCGGATATCCAGCCCATCGCAGACATCAGCCATAAGGTTGGTATCCCCATCGAGGTTGCCTGTTTCCTCGGATCATCCCCAATCAGGATGACTGTGGAGAACTGGAACCTTGACAAACTGCTGAAACTAACTGAGGACGCCGTCAACCTCTGCGTCAAGGAGGACATCCCATGCTTCTTCGTCACGGAAGACACCACCAGGGCCAAGCCCGAGGACATTAAGCAGATCTATCTTCGAGCTGTCGAGCTGGGCGCACATGCGATATGCCTCTCCGATACCGTTGGACACGCTACCCCAACAGGAGCGTATAACCTTGTGAGGTACGTCAAGGAATTCCTCCATGATGCAGGGTACGACAATATCAGGATTGACTGGCACGGACACCGAGACCGTGGACTGTCCATCCCGAATGCTCTTGCTGCCATCGAGGCAGGTGCAGACAGAATACATGGAACAGGTGTCGGGATTGGTGAGAGGTGTGGAAACACTCCCATGGACACGTTGCTAGTGAATCTCAAGCTGATGGGTTTCCCAGGGTACAAAGATCGGGATCTCAGCTGCCTTTCAGAGTACACCAACCTTGTCTCCAAGATGGTGGGAATACCCATCCCCGCAAACTATCCAGTCATGGGCAAGGATGCGTTTAGAACAGCTACCGGAGTCCATGCCGCTGCCATCATGAAAGCACAGCAGAGGGGTGAGGTTTGGGGAGACGTCGTCTACTCGGGTGTACCCGCTGCTGAGTTTGGAAAGCGACAAATAATTGATGTGGGACCTCTCTCCGGGATCTCGAATGTCAGGTTCGTCCTGAACCAACTGGGCCTTGACGCCAGTGACGAGAGCTGCCAGATGG
>JALWRB010000011.1 GCA_027077875.1 Candidatus Heimdallarchaeota archaeon | reverse complement strand
TGAGGTATCGGATTGTTCTCGTCTCCCCGAGCAAGTACATCACTGTCTTGGCAATAGCCACTGGGATGAAGATCAGCGACCTGATGGCATTGAGCTTGATGGTCATCGCCCTCACTCTCAGTCTCATTGGAGAATTAATCGGCATATGGTTACGTATCAGGGCAGCGAGGAAGAACGAACCGATGTACACCGAGAGCGTAACTGACAGAGCGGTGAAAATTCCATCAACAACCGGGGAGGGAGAGATATTGTCCGGTGTAATATACGTCGTACTCTGGTTCATGAAATACGCCTCGATGAATGCAAAAAGAGCAGAGATGTAGATGAGAACCTTTGCATTGGGTGCAGTGGGATCCTCAAAATCACCCTTCGATCTTGAAGGTGAGACGAAGAAGTTCTTCACCATAGTGAACACATTCGTGGATCTCCTAGGAACAGGTGCTCTAATTGCAATGGGTGCGATCCCCTGTGGATGATACATCATCCCAGTCCTAGGATCTATGTATCCTCGATGTGGATATTTAGGATCAATATAACCTTGTTGTGAGTACCTTGGATCTACATATCCCTGCTGATTCGGTGGATACTGCTGATTCGGTGGATACTGCTGATTTGGAGGTATCTGCTGATTCGGTGGATACTGCTGATTTGGAGGTATCTGCTGATTCGGTTGGTACTGCTGATTTGGTGGCATCCATGGTTGACGGGCCACCTCACCCGATTGTCTTTTCAGTGGTTTCTGGTTAAGCTTCCTTCTCATCATGTCACGGAAATCTGGCGGGAGATAATCGGGGTTCTGGTCATCTTTTAGGGGTGCATCACTAATCTGCCCCTCTTGGACCAAGGGCTGCTTTTCCCCTGGAGGTACCCTGTTGTACTGCGACTGAGGAATGCTACCCTGAGACCCCTGACCACCACCTTGGCTAGCTGGAGTCTGGTTGCTGGCTCTCTCGTCCAGAGGGAGGTCTGCATCACAGATCCTGCACTTCAACGCGTTCGAGCTATTGGTGTTTCCACAGATCGGGCAGTACTTAAGATTGGCCACAATTACCTCTGCACGCACGTGTTTAAGGACATATTCATTCTTCCCAGATGACTTCGATTCAAGAAACAGTTAACCTGCCCCAGACATACTTCTCTCCATTTTCAACCTCGACAAACCTTGTGTTCCGTGGTACTGTCTTGGTCGTGATACCATTCGGAAACTCCAGTTTGCCACTCTCGTAGAGCTTCCTCAGGTATTCCTGAATCTCATCACTGCCCATGCCAATACTCTCCAGCACCTTGAAGTACATCTCGATCGCTGTATACGGTCCGTCTCTCATATCCGCGGAGGCGACGAGTTCTGCGGTGCCCAATAGGAGGATGATCTGGTTGTCCTCCAGACCACTCAGTGGCTCCTCTCTCATCTCTGTGATCATCTGCAAGAGGTTCTCGATCCCGTCGAGTGACTGACCAATGCCCTGTAGCATACTGATAATCTCCTGAAATTTGCTGGTGGTCTCTTCCAGTGTTCTCCCGACCTTCTTCACGACCTGCTTGGTGGATATAGTGTTGTTCTCGACTAGATCAACAAACCGCTTACCTAACAGGGTCAGCACAAGGCAGTTAGGGTGAGCTGGGGTCTTCCTTGTCTTGGTCCGGTGCTTGTGCAGTTCGATGAGTTCAAGCTGTCGGAGAATGTTTATCTCTCTCTGCGATAGACCCGAGGTAGATTTCAAAACGTGTGACTCCACGGAGAATACGTCCACGAGTTTATTGACAAGACTCATCTTTTCTTAATTCAATAGGGGGTTATATTTGGTTTTCTAGTAACTAAATGAACAATGTCTTCAATTTCCAGAATCTCACAATATTTACCAATAACGTTGAACTCTGCTGATACGAAACCGGGAAATATTGCCTGTCACCCTGCACGATTTCCCACAAATTACTCGGTAAATATCCAAAATTACCGTATGTCTTGCGAATATTTGTATAGTAAAGATAGTACATGCTCTCGATGGCAATATACAAACTTACACTCCCTCTTTCCGAAGAGGACGTACGTAAACTCAAGGTTGGTGACAACATCTATGTCACTGGCAGGATTGTCACGGCTCGCGACGATGCGCACAAGCACGCCCTCGAGCTCAAGGAGAAAGGAGAACCACTACCTGTGGACTTCTCCAAACTCGGCATCTACCACTGCGGTCCCATCATGCAGAAGGACGAGAACGGTAAGTGGAGAATGGTCGCGGGGGGACCAACGACCTCTGCCAGGATGGAGATCTTTCAGGACAAGTTCATCGAGGAATTCGGCTCAAGGTTGATCATCGGTAAGGGCGGAATGGGACCGAGGACGACCGCGGCCTGC
>JALWRB010000010.1 GCA_027077875.1 Candidatus Heimdallarchaeota archaeon | reverse complement strand
AAGAGGTTAGATATAATCGATGACGAGCTTAATGAGACGCTCAAGAGGTTGGCAGCACTCAAGAGGGAGAGTAACCAGACAAAGATGAACGATTACTTTTAGTTATATATTTGACAATTTCAAAATAGGTTATGGGGTGTAACCACAAAATAGATTATTTCAGTAAAAAGCAGGCAACGATGATCTTATCGCGGAGTGATGAGACGTTGGTTCTTCAGAATTATCTCCTAGGCATTATGTCCCAGAGGCTCACCAATGGTATTCACGCAGAAGTCGGACTTCAGGGGATGTGCAAGATCCAAGGTCTCTTTGATACCTTATCGAAGAGCCCAGTCAATCGTCGTCGTCCTAATTACGAGAGTACAGAGAGTCTATCTATAGTGAGGGATGGGACCAAAATGAGGGATGAGGGGTCATCTATTGGCTATACCCTCTGGATTAAGGTAAGGATAGAGAACACCCCTAGGGAGACTAGTTTATCCAAACCCTTCTCTGAACTCGTCTTCTTGGTACAGATGTGGGCACATCTTCTTGAGGACAAGATCAGCATATTCGGGTTTAAGGAGGAATGATAAATTAATTCCATAAAAGTCGACAAGTCGGATCTCGACGAGCTGAGAGAAGACATACTCCATTCACCCAATTTCAGCATGGGAGCTGTAACTTCAGAGCATGAGTTACTTCGTGGTGAGTTCCTTGACAAGCTACTAATTATTTACAAGAGTGGATCTGTTGTATACTATGGTGACATTCTTCCTCAATTCTTCAAGAGATATGAGAGGGTGAACAGACCTGAAGGAGGTAAAGCTTCGAGAGAAGAGAAACCTCAATCAATCCAGCTATCCGAGGATCAGTTCTTTGCTCTAGTAGATATCTTGGGCAGCAAGGATGATTTTGAGCTGAAAGAGAATAGCCCGAAAATAATTACCTATTCGAAGGATGGTTGTCCTCTAAATCTCTATCCGACAACAGGTAAGATCTACGCACCCAAGGGGTATTCAGTCTATGAGAGCATCATTCTGGAGACGATCTCTCGCAATCCTGTCGATCCCAAGTATGATGTAATAATAGGTCAAGATGAAGTCGGCAAGGGAGAATTTCTGGGTCCGATGATTGTGGCTGGTGTCGCTCTTACTCAGTCACAATGCATTAAGTTACAGATGCTAGGGGTCAAAGATAGCAAGAGTCTGGCACGAGACTCAATCACAAAGTTAGCAGGAGAGATCACCTCTAATTGCCTCTCATCAAAACTCATAGAGATCAAAGCTGAGAGGTTTGATGAACTCTTTGATGACTTTAGAAATGAGGGTAAGAATCTTAATGATTTACTTGCATGGGCTCACAGTAGTGCATTGGCTGATGTTCTGAGTAATCTAGCTGGAGATGGCCAAAAACTGGTAATAATAGACGAGTTTGACCGGGTCAAAACTGATAAACGTTTCAAGAATTTCTATTCAAGACAAGACTTGGAAATAAGACAATCGCATAGAGCTGATATCCTCTCGGTTGCGGTTGGTGCTGCATCGATTCTCGCTAAGCACAAAAGAAATATAATTGAGGACCTTATCAGGAAAGAGTTCGGATTCATGCCCACACTTCCTGATAATTACCATGACATTGTATCTCATGAATATGGGAGGACCATACTCCGGAAGAGCTATTTGAACAGGATGGTTGCGGAGGGAATAATCATAGAGACCGATTATGTCAGTGGTGAAGATGCTATCAAACATGTTGAGTACATCTGCAAACAGGTTGAATCACACAAGCTTGACTTCAAGGAAAAATTTCCAAAGAAAGAGACTATTGGAAAACTCCTCTCTGTCTTCTCAAACAAAGAAGGTGGATCAATATATTTTGGTATCAGTGATGACCGGAAAATAGTAGGGGTTGCAAATACCCAGAACATCGCTGAAAATATATCTCGTGTATTCAATCAGTGCGAACCAGTACCTCAGATCAAGAATACAATATTTGATCTTGGCGACAAGCAAATTCTTAGGTGTACTGTCTTGAAGTCAATAAAACAACCAGTTTCCTACCTCAGAATATACTACACCCGTGACAGTGGAAGTGCATTCACAAGAAGTATGAGATCTACGGAAATAATAAACTATGGAAAAGAGACTCTATGAAGAATGTACTAAATGGATGTTATTCTTCTATAGCATCCTTGGATTTGTCACTCATAAGTTTGAAGGTTAAGACTGTCGATACCGTGGACTTTAAACCTCACACATGGATCCAACCTTCTGAGGAAATGGCTGACCACAGGGTTTATATTTTGGAGGTCTCTTACCTTGTCAATTCTCGCAACACATTCATAGTCTAATACGGTATCATCTCATATTCATCTTC
>JALWRB010000009.1 GCA_027077875.1 Candidatus Heimdallarchaeota archaeon | reverse complement strand
TTGACCTCCTACTTCAAGAAATACAGCCCACAGGAGACCGCGGACTTCGCAAAGGCGATGGCTGAGTGCGGAAACCAGTTTGACTTCCAAGAGAAGGCCTTTGACAAGCACTCGATTGGAGGCATCCCTGGGAACAAGGTCTCCCTACTCATTGTACCCATCGTCGCCGCCGCTGGGTTGCTCATTCCAAAGACCAGCAGCAGGGCGATCACCAGCCCCTCTGGAACAGCAGATAGTATGGAGGTGCTGGCCAATGTCAGGTTTAGCCCGGAGGAGATCACCGAGATCGCTCCCAAGACCCGTGGGATGATTGCATGGAATGCTCCGCTCAAGCTGTCGCCTATGGACGACATCGTGATCGGTGTGAAGAAGTTCTTGGACATCGACCCCGAGGAGCAGATGATGGCCTCCATCGTCTCCACGAAGATCGCAATGGGTATCGACAACATGGTTGTGGACATTCCTACGGGACCTGGATCCAAGATGGAGAACCAGCAGATCGCGCTCAATTTCGCCCACAAGTTCATCGGTCTAAGCCGCAACGTGAACATAGATACCGAGGGCATCCTGACACTTGGGAGCCATCCATTGGGAAGTAGCGTGGGACCTGCCTTGGAGGCGAAAGAGGCGTTGGAAACGCTGGAGGGTAAAATCAGCGAACCTGTCTTGAACAAGAGTGTAGAGCTCGCAGGAACCCTACTGGAAATGGGAGGACTCGCGACTCCCCGGCAGGGCGCAGTGTTGGCCAGAGAGATCGTCACCTCGGGTAAGGCACTGAGCAAGATGCAGGAGATCATCGAAGCACAAGGTGGTGAGAAGAACATGAAGTCCTCAGATGTACAGATCGGGGAATACTCCCACACGATAACAGCGGTGAACAACGGGTACGTCTACGGTATCAAGAACTCCATCACCAAGAAGATCTGCTCCGCAGCAGGTACGCCAAGCACCAAACGAGCAGGCATGGTCTTCCACACAAGGGTAGGCGAATTTGTCAAACAGGGCATGCCACTATTCACCATCTACTCGGACTCAGAGACCAAGCTCTCAAATGCTATCCAAATAGCAACGAACAATCCCCCGATCGTGGTTGAGGGTATTGTCCTCCGAAGGGTTAAGCTCGAAGGCTAGGATCATGAGCGGTGGAGATGACCCACGGTATGATTGACCTCAATAACCTCGATCCATCGGTCAGAGTCGTATATCCTAGGAAAATTGAGAACCACCTGAGTCCTACGCAAATCGCAGATAGGATTACCTCCGATCCAGAGATAAGGGATTTCATTGCCGAGCCCACGCTCCTCATCATCAACGACGCCCATAGGGCGACACCAAGCTATCTCGTCACAGAGCCGTTGCTGTCTATGAGGGGGAGAATAGACCTCTTAGCTATAGCCACCGGTACCCACAGCCCTCCTTCCAAGGAGGAAATTGACGAGCTCGTTAGGGGAAAAGCGAAAAGTCTCAAACTACACATCCATAGTGCCCATGAGCCATTGGAGGAGTACACCTATTGGGGGAGAACTCCCCGGGGCACTGAAGTCTACATCAGTAAGATCATCGACCGCTACGAGCGGATACTGTGCGTGAATTCTGTGGAGCCCCACTACTTCGCGGGTTACACGGGTGGGGTCAAGTCGATCATTCCAGGGCTCGCTGCCCTGAAAACCGTAGAAAATAACCATTCTTGGGCACTTGACGAAGGGAGTGCGCCCTGTGCCACCGAGGGCAATCCATTATACATGGACTTCTGGGATGCCTTTGAACTCATTGACAAGCAGGTCATGGGTGTGCACCTCGTACTCAGAGGAGATGAGATCATTGGGATGTCAATCGGAGATCTGAGGAGATCACAGAGAGAGGCAATTGAGCTGGCTGACCGAGTTTACACCCACATCTTCAACAAACCTGTTGACAGGTTAGTAGCCTTGGTGGAACCCCCACTTGACAGGTCGTTTTACCAGAGTCAGAAGGGACTAGAGAACACCCGGGGAATCATCCGGAAAGGTGGGAAAGTCCTGTTAGTTGCCAAATGTCACGAGGGCATCGGGAACAAGGCATTCTTCGAGACCCTGAGGAAGTACGGGGACAGGGAATCCGTGATCTCCAATCTGTCAAGAGAGAAGTACCGTTTCGGGGATCACAAAGCAAGGAAATTAGCAGAACTGGCGAGCACTGCAGAACTCTTCACGACTGCGCAGATGGGAGAAGAGGAGATGCAGACACTGTACCTCAATAGGGAGAATGACGTCATGGGATTCATCAATGAAGGTGTGAAGAACGGGGAGAATGTGGTTGTGTGTTTTGACGCGGGGATGAATGTTCTCAGACTCCGAGACTAGGAGAATTTTAGTCAGTCGGTCT
>JALWRB010000008.1 GCA_027077875.1 Candidatus Heimdallarchaeota archaeon | reverse complement strand
TGATAAGAAGCAAGGAGCGATTCACGATTCTCGCCCTGCACAACTTCGTGCAGGGTCAGCTCGATCATCACGAGATCCCGCTTACAAGGTTGTCCGATCTGGGATTCGACTACATCGGTGTCGGTCATTACCACATTCCATGGTCTAACGAGAGGTTTAACATCTACACCCCAGGGAGCACCGAGGCTACATCCTCCAACGACTGGAAGAGAGATGACGCAGAGGATGAGATCAGCATCTACTCTAGTTTCCTCCTCGTCGAGAGCAACTACAAAGCAGGGGTCTGGGGTAAGGCAGAAGTCACCACGGTCAGGGTACCGGTTCGCCCCAAGATCTGGGGAACTATAGAGTCACAGGTCTCTAACCTTGAGGGATTGGAAAATGAGATCAAGGAGTTCCTAAGCAAGAAGCTGGAGCTACTTGACAAGATGACTGTCGGTATTAAGGAATATAAGGAAAAGAAGGATCGAGACCCCCTTCTTAATCTTAGAGTCCGTACGAGAGTGGATCCTACTGACCTCTCTGCCCTCGACCGGAGGAGCCTTGTTGATCGATTCCTCCAACCAGCCAAACTTGAAATAACCTCAGAATCAGTGGTGGAGCTCCCTGATATCTCCAACAGTGGGGATGTCATTGCGCGGACGATGCGTGAGCTGATCGAGGAAGAGGTGGATGAGGAGGAACGGTCTGAATTCACCCTATTTATAGAGGAAGTGATGAGCGAGTACATGGAAATTCCAAAGTCACGATACAATAAGATTCAGCAAGAGACCGTCGATGAATTAGTGGATCGTGCGTTGGCATTGAGAGTGGAGGAGGAATCATGAACTACCTAAAGATCAACCAGTTGCGGTTGCAGAACATCAGGTGTTACTCTG
This sequence comes from Candidatus Heimdallarchaeota archaeon, assembly GCA_027077875.1. GTDB lineage: Archaea > Asgardarchaeota > Heimdallarchaeia > Heimdallarchaeales > Kariarchaeaceae > S139-21. The sequence goes on along the minus strand of JALWRB010000008.1, from coordinate 8,604 downwards.
ATCAGAAGTTCGAGTTCAGTCACGGGAAGAATACCTTACTTGGCAACAACGGAAGCGGGAAGTCAACCGTTCTCCAGTCGATTGGGGTAGGATTGTTTGGCTCAAAATATCTGAAAAAACCCATGATGATCAGCGACCTCGTCAATAGAAGTCAAGAGACTGGAAGGATCACTCTGGACTTCGAGGTTCTAAAAGGAAGGTTCAGATCGGAATTCTCGATTGGCAAGAAGAACACATTCAAGCTCTACGAACTGAGAGAAAATGGACGCCCAAAAGTACTGACGAACAATACTAAGGAAACCATCGCGAGAATTACGTCTTTGATCGGGAGGAATATCGATGCTGAAACCTTCAAGAATGCTCTTTCAAGCCCACAGGGAGAGCTAACCGATCTGATTGAAGAGACACCTGCAAACCGAAAGAGGGCGATACAGAAAATACTCGGTCTGGAGAAATACCAGATTCTAGAGCATCACATGAAGAATTTCACAAAAGGCATTGACAGAGAACTTGGACTCATGAGAGAAAACCTGAAGGTCCGGGAAGAGAGCATCGAGGATCCGGGGAAGATCGAGGAAGAGCTCAAGACCAGATATGCGGAACTGGAGGAGAAGAAGAAAAGGGTAATGGGTGTCAGCACCAAGCTCGACAGCACCGTGAAGACTATTGGAGAGGAGAACAGGAGAAGGACGGAGTACAACTCCCTCAAATCTAAACTGAAAGCAGAGAAGGAGAACCTCCAGTCGACAGAAACGAGCATCTCTCGTGTTGAGCCTGAGAGTGGTTCACTCGCCAAAGAGCTGGAAATCCCCGCTGAGATCAAGGAGGTCGAGAGCTTGCGAACCCGCGTGAACACCGATCTAGACAAATCAAAAGCTGAGCTCGTTAATGTCGCGAACCAAAGAACAGAGAGAATCAATCTGCGGGATGATAAAAATAATCGGGAACAACGTGTCGAGACGATAAAGAAAGAGAAGCAGAAACTACAGGACGAATTCGACCGTATAGTAGGTAAGAAAACTATCCAGATTCTGAAGGATGAGGTCGAGAGCAGCGATTCCGAACTGAATACCAAGAGGTTATCGCTCAAGTCCGTCGAGAGTGAGATAAAGAATCTACGGGACAAAGTAAAGGATCATGACAAACGTGTATCAGAGCTGGAAAGATCGGTGAAGATCACGGAGAAGAGATTCAAATCCCTTTTCAAGGACGATATTGGGAAGTACAGTGAGGTACTGAGGAATTATGAGAATAAACTTTCTGAGGTTAGCGCGACTATTGAGAATCTTGAGAAGAGGAAGACCGATGTGGTGGTCAACAAGACAGAGTCGGAAATCAAGATGAAAGAACTGCAGAAGGTGATCGACCTCCTAGAGTCCTCTGAACATACAGAGAACTGTCCCACATGTATGCAGAAACTCGGAGGGGTAGACCTGTCCAGCGTGTTGGAGATTCACCGGAAGACTTCGATGGATTTGCAGAAGACGATTGAGAAACTTTCATCAGAGGCCTTAGAGATTGAGAAGAAACTCAAGGAGTCGAAGGGGCAGAAGAAGAATGTGGAGAAATCACTCAAGGAAATCAGAGGATTCGACCCTACGAATCACAGGGAGCAGGTTGATGCCCTTTCATCCCTGAAGAAGGAGAAGGAGGATCTGAGCAAGAAGATCTCGGAACTTGAGAAGATGATAAAGTCACTTCAGAACGAGATAGAGGATAAATCACAGTCCCTCAACGGTCTAAAGACCAAATTGAAGAATGCGGAGGAGAAGGCGATGGTTATCCAGAAACTGACAACCGAGATCAAGCTTAACCTTGAAGAGATCGATAAACTCAGCAAGAAACTTCAGGCAATTAATGAAGAGGAACTCAAAAAGAGGGCTGAGGTGCTTAAGACCAAGATTTCAGACCTTGAAGCAAAGCGAGGTAAAGTGGATAGGCTCCACACCATTCTCACTGAACTGAATAAGTACAGAAGTGACAAGACGCAGCAGTCCAAGAGAATTGTGGAGTACAACGAAAAGATCGGAAAGATCAAGCTCATGAGCGACGATGATTTCCAGAAGCTAGATAGGGAGAAGTCTGATTTGATATCGACCAAGGGGGCTCTTCAAGCCCAGATCAAGACTCTAACCGAGGAAACCATCCCCTCGATTGAAAAGAGGTTGAAGTCATCGAAAGAACAGCAGGTTATCATCAAGGGACTGAAGGACAAAATTCAGAGATACGAGAAGGCACACCGAATATATAAGGTCCTCGAGGGTATATTCAACAAACTCCCACACAGACTCCTGTACAATATTTCTGAGAGTGTCTCCAACGTTATGACCGACCGGATGCAGACGATGTTCCCGAATAGGAACATCTCACGGGCAATTCTCAATACTGAAGGAGAGATCGTCCTCCACCAGGATGGACACCGTGTAGATCCGAAGCAACTCTCTGGAGGTGAAAGGACCGCGTTAGGGCTTGCTCTGCGGATCGCTCTAATGAGGCATGTCGCACCACTGGAATTCATGATCCTTGACGAACCGACCAACCATCTCGATACCGACCGGATCAACGAGTTCCTGTCTATTATTCAGGACAACTCCATCTTCCAGTCGCCCACAGGGCAACTTCTGCTAGTCACCCACCGCGAGGAATTCGAGAAAATTGCGGACAGGATCATCAAGATTGAAATATCTCAAAACGGTGAACGAAAAGTTAGTATTTCGTAGGATATTATCCTCGCTGTCGGGAAATCTTATATTCTGAATGTCCTACATAGAAATCATGTTATTTTCAGAGACTGAAGAACTGAAGATATCCTCATTTGACGGGAAATCTCTCGACATGCACCTCTGGGAGGTGGATTCCCCGAAAGCGGTGTTTATTGCAGTCCACGGAGGTCTGACTCACGCGGGGGACTGGGAGGTCTTCGCGGTGCCGATGATGGAGAAAGGATACACGACTGTTGCCCACGACCTCAGGGGTCACAAGCAAAAGGTTTCTCACATCAAGCGGTTTGACCACCTTCTGCAGGATCTGAGTACAGTCGTCTCATGGGCAAAGGCCCGATACCCTGACACTCCGATGTTCTTGGTCGGACACTCCATAGGTGGACTCATCGTCACACACTGGGGGATAAAATACCACGATCCTGTGATCAAGGGTTACATCATGTCATCTCCGTACTACGCCAATGTGATCCACTTCAACCCGATACTCCTAAAGGTGAATTCGTTGCTCTCGGTCATCCTCCCGAAGATGCCTGTGAAAGTCGATGATGTGACGAATGTACTCACAAGGGATGAGGAAATCACAAAGATGCACGTCAAGAACAGGGAAAGGGGACTACGGACAAGTACGGTCTCATCCAGATTCGCAGAAGAGATCAGCAAAGCACAAGCATGGGTGCCAAAGCACTTCTCTGAGTGGTCGCACCCTGCACTATTTTTCATTGCTGGTAATGACCATCTTGCGGACGCTAACGTCACAATGGAACTAGTGAAAGAATTACCCGAGGGGTTGGTGGACCTCCATCATTTCCCCGATAACATGCATGAGAACTTCAATGAATTGAACAGGAATGAGATATTCGATCTGGTTGATAAGTGGGTAAGTGCAAGAATCTAGAACTTAGTTACGCTGGAGAGCGCCTCCTTGGCGTCTGCGTTTGACTCAACTGCTGCCTTGATGGTGGCGTCATCTGCCTCCTTGGCAATGTCCACGACGATGTTCATCGGCTCCACATGGTCAATGTTAGCCCTTCGCCTTCTTACAGGGGAGATCCCTGCACCGGTGATGAGAACAAAGTTCTTGTCGATTATTGCTGCAATTACTGCTCTGTGTCCTGCCTCTCGGCCCATGGTTTTTGTTACGATTCGTCCAACTTGTATAGCTGCCATTTGAGTTTCACCTCATCATACTCGCCCTCGGGAATCCCAAGCGATGAGTAATTGATGTTCTGACATGATCTTAAAAAGAATTCTGAATGAGGACGCGAGAAGATTTATTACTCACGTATTCCATCATGACAGGAATGGGAGTATTTGACCACATCCTCTCACTGGCACAGAAACGACCGATCTCAGATATTCTAGACCACCTGTCCCACCGGATGAACATTAGGAAACTCCCGAAAAAATGGCAGAAGTCAACAAGGACGAGGATTATGGAGGATCTGGACGCAGTGGGTGACTGGGGTGTTCTGCGGTATAGGGTGGAGGGGAATATCTTAAGACTTGAGCTCTCGCCAGATGGCGACGTATCCTCGACCTTTGACGACCTTCCAAAATGTTTGGTAGATCCTGATCTTGAAGCGGTGATCTTCGATTTACCTGCTACGAATTACGTCCCGTACCGTACCGACGTAGGATTCAATTTCGAGAACGAGTGGGAGTTATCCCAGAGCTCCGCCTACGAACCTTACGAGTGTAAATTCGATATCCACAGGGCTGGTGACTTCACAAGATTGACTTTCGATATGGAATTCGAAGGGGCTTACGGTCTAGGTGATAAGACGGGAGATTTTAGAAGGAAGGGTAGATATGTCTTCTGGAATTACGACGACGCGGATCATTCGGTAGAAAGTGACCCCCTGTACCAGTCTCACCCCGTGGTATTCCTCAGGACACATAAAGGATATCTAGGACTTCTCATAGACTCTCCAGCCTACCAGACATGGCAAATTGATGAGGGCGTACTGGACATCGTTGTTGAATCCGATAGAATCGTCGTATACGCGTTTTTTGGAGAGCGGTTCAGGGATGCCTACAGAACCCTCACATCCGTAATCGGGACATTCACCCTACCTCCACTCTGGGCTCTTGGCTACCAACAGAGCAGGTGGAGCTATAGCTCTGACAAGGAGGTCAAGGCGATTTATAATGGACATATTTCCCGTGATATCCCTCTCGATGCCATATATTTGGACATAGCGTACATGGACAGGTACAGGTGTTTTACAGTTAATACGGAGAGGTTCAGCGACATCTCTCTGCTGAGCAGTGAAATAAAAGGAGTAGTACTTGTAGCAATAATTGACGCAGGGATTTCCGTATCCGATGACTACCCTCTGTACAAGGAAGGGGAGAGCAAGGGATATTTTGTCAGAACCCGTTCGAACCAGATATTCAAGGGGAGAGTGTGGCCAGGAATATGCGTCTTCCCCGATTTCTACCGAGAGGAGGTGCGACAATGGTGGGGTGAACAGTACCGATCACTATTGGAACAAGGTGTTGTCGGATTTTGGAACGATATGAACGAGCCATCGATATTCTCCATCAGACGTACATTTCCGAAGGACCTGATCAGCGGTGGCACCAAGCACGGAAAGCATCACAACACCTACGGAATGATGATGGGCAGAGCGAGCTTTGAAGGTCTCGAGAGGTTGAATCCCGACAGGCGGAATTTTGTCCTGACGAGGTCGTCCTACCCCGGTGGTCAGAACTTTGCTTGGATGTGGACAGGAGACAATTCTGCCACGTGGGATTTTCTCCGCCTTAGTGTCCGGCAGATGCTCTCCTTAGGTATTTCGGGACAGCCGCTTTGTGGTTCTGATGTCGGAGGGTTTAGGGGGACACCAGATCCGCTTCTCTTTCTCCGGTGGGTCCAACTCGGGGTATTCTACCCCCTCTTCAGGAACCACACAGCATTCGACACCGCAATGCAGGAGGTATGGGAATTCGGCGACGAGATCCTGAGGTACTGCAGGGAAGCAATACGGCTCAGGTACAGGCTTCTTCCATACATCTACACTCAGATATTTCTATCGAGTCTAGGTGAAGGACCCCTTGTCCGCCCATTGTTCTACTACGGAGACAATGTCGAAGAGGTATTCGCTGATAGACAATTCTTCTTCGGACGAGACCTATTGGTCGCCCCTGTTCTCACTGATACAGGAGCGCACGAGATCTATCTTCCACAGGGGTCATGGTTTGATTTCCACACAGGTGAGAGGATCGAGGGAGGGAGGACAATAACGATCGAAGTGACTCTCGGTTCTATTCCCGTGTTCGCAAGGGATGGATCTGCTGTCCCAGTAGCAAGGGCTATTGGACAGAATACATATTCCACATTGAGGAAAGGGATTGAGGTCATGACTTTCGGAGCTGATCCCAGAGGGATTCTGTACTTGGATGACGGAGAGACAAAGAATTACAGAAATGGTGATTTTGCGCTATACAGTCTTCCTGAACAACAGTTGCTCTATGGGAGAGAATCCTACAAGGATGCATTGTCAAAAAGTCGTTGAGGAATAATTTTCTCGATAGAATTATAACTCATTCCTGTGTTCTTGTGATATGAAATCAATTGCGATTCTAGGAGGAGGGATAGCCGGTCTCACCGCAGCAAATTACCTCATCGACTCGGGTAAGTTCGAGGTCACAGTTCTCGAAAAGTCTACACAAGTCGGAGGGAGGATGCAGGCTGTGGACATTGATGGCTTCAAGTACGACATCGGAGCAACTCTACTCACCCCCTACTTCATGAAGTTCCTCGAGAAGACGTTCTCAATGAAATTGGACATTGTGGACGTCTTCTGGGACGTCGTGGCTACGGATAAGAGGGTGCCTCTCAGGATTGACACCTCTCTCCTCGCCCTTGAGGACATGGAGAAGATCACTCACGAGAAGTGGTATGAGTACCTCTACTCCGTGATTCTCTTTGCTGGTTACTACCATGATATGGACAAGATCACCGTTGAGAGCTTTCTCAAAGACATTGACATCAATAAGGAACTGCAGGTCTTCCTAACAGCAGGTGTGATCGATTCGGGGATAGCATCCTCCATGGGTGAGGCATCTATCCTTGACCTTATGAAGTATGCTCACCACTTCAAATATCCTGTCGGATCTACGAGTGCGGTACCTGAGGCAATGGCCAAGAGGCTTCAGGACAAGGGGGGTAGAGTTCTTCTCAGCGCGGATGTCGGTGAAATCAAAGCTGGGAAGAAGAACGTGAGTGTTGTGTACAATGTCCAAGGTTCTACAGTCAGGGAGAGCTATGACTACGTCATATCGGCTATGGGCGTGAACCACACCTTAGATGCACTGAAAACCAAGAACAAGGTGATAAAAGAGGCGAGGAAGACCCTAAAAACTACCAGACCTACACTTCAGACAACCCATTTCATGTACCAATATCATGGTGATCCTAAAGAGAGTTATACCGGTAGGTCTCCTCTGAATAACTACTATCCACTGGACTCAATTGAGGAGGTGAACAGCAACATGGTCAATACTCTGAATGGGAAGAACAAACCCTTCGGTTTCTACTCTCACTTCCCTGCACTTGTTGATCATTCCTTAATTGTGGACGGAGTGTACCCTCTCAATTTCATGATAGTGAGTAGCCCTGATCCCTCTGAGGATGATATCAATGCATTCAGGGAGTTCATTGAGGATCAATTTAGCAAGTACTTCCTCACCGACTTCAAGGAGAAAGGGAAGTTGATCCATGTGGCTACCCCAAAGTCCTTCATCAATAACTACAATGACCCTGGCTACACCGCGAGTGTCGGTCCGTACCTCAACCATCCCACATTCCCTGCGAAACTTACAGACCGACTGTACATGGCTGGAGCAGGAGTGGAGGTGAAGCTAGCTCCGTCGGTCATTCAGGCCAGTGCCTCGGGTCTCAAAGTTGCAAGGATGATACTTGAACTCCAATAATATTCTCAATAAGGGTCTTCAGATCTCCTCCCTTGCGGTACTTCGAGACCACAAGGTTGAACTGTGTCTGCAACACGGGGCTTGAGCTCGAGACAATCATGAGAACGGTATCCTCATTTGAGTAATCGAGCAGAACCTCCTTGTCATTCGAAGCAATCAGGTAGGGCTGGGATTCGGATGCAATCATCTCCTTGAGGAAATTCCCAATATCTGAGATAAAGCCCCCGAAGTAGTCCTTATCCATGGTGCCAATTTCTCGATCTACCACGGAAATAACCTGCTCTTCTCTTATGACCACAATACTGTTTAACTCGTAATTACTGAGATAGCGGTACTCCTTAGCAAGATAGACCAGACTATGAATGACCAACATTGGGAAGAGGAAGATAAGGTAGAAGAGAAACGCTGGTACGGGAATCCAATAATTAAAAACCGAGATTAACAGGCTGATAGCGATGTGGGCATAACCTGAATATATAACACAATTGGGTACACACGCCATATTCTCATAGGTGGAATTTCGTATGTAGTTCAACTGAGAGTACGAAAGAGTTAAGCTTTGTACTGTACCTATGAAGAATACAAGAGGTGAGATAACTAATTTGCTACTGCCTAGAGAGTTGTCTCCAAAAATTAAAACCGCGAAGAATACCATGCCTCCGAGAAAGCCTGACAATTCCATGTATCTCTCACCCCACCCCGTCTGCCCTATGTAGTACTGTAGAAAGATTGCACTTAGTGGAAGTAGTGAGACGCTGATCATGAATAATAGTGGATTCATGTCTATCGTATGAACCGTATACAACACTAGAGACACAATCATCCCAAAGGTTCCCACAATAATCGGGTACATCCATCTGATGAAGTAGGATTTGAATTTGCTCAGAACCAATCCTGTCGTGAGGATCGAGAGGATCAGGAATATCCATGACACTACCTGATC
>JALWRB010000007.1 GCA_027077875.1 Candidatus Heimdallarchaeota archaeon | reverse complement strand
ATCCCACCTAGCGGTCCTCAAGGAGAGATTTAAGGAAGCAGAGCTGATCGAAAAGCTTGCTGTGACCGAGGTCTTGGAAGTCTTCGACATCTCAACCAGAGAAGAGATGCTAAAGAGCTACCTCGATCGTGCAGAGGGTGACTTGGTCTATGCCATTCTCGAAGCTCTGATGGGTACTGTGGACGAAACGATCCTCGACCGTGCGCTCAAGATCGCGGAGAGCAAGGATCTACTGCTGCGCCGACTTGCATACATGGTATGGTTTGAGGGGCTTAAGGGCATGGATCAGGAGACGATGATGGCCTACGCAACCCCATTGATCCACTATCTCATCCGCTCTACCTATGAGATGAAGGACGACGGATCGTTGCTCAGGAATGTCCTGTCCAATGCGAGGAAAAAGGATTTGCCCTCTGCGAAGGCCTATCCCGAGTTCATCACGAGGTACTTGATCTCCCTGATTAATAAGTGGGACTACGACCCCGACATCTACAGATCATTGCACAACCTTGTGGTTCCGGCCTATTTCACCTTCAAGAATGACGGTGACGAGAGGCAGTTTATCTTGGTTTGATTGAACTTGTGTACAAATTGACCTAATGAAGGCTGAATCTTCTCATAATCGGTATAGCTGGATTAGTCTTGAAATCTATGATCTTCTCAACCTCCTCGATTATCCTCTCCATCCGGGGTGAGCACTGCTGAATTATTTCCTCTGATCGGAAGTCTATGGTCTCGTCCTCGGGCACCTTGAGGATCTTGTTGCACTCGTGAGCGTTGAACTTCTCTAGGAACTCCTCGGTTACTTCACTGTACACCTGCTCAAGCTCCTCCTCCTCCAGTCCCTGATCTGTCAGAATCTTCCCCAAAGCTGCAAGACTCCCAAGAAGTATCCCGCACGTCCCGGTCTTCGTCACTCCATTTCCAAGTAGGGTGAATGTATGAGTGACCGTGTCGCTGTCGACGTCGCTGTATTTCCCTAGGATGGAGGCTACTGTCGCTTGTGCACAGTTCAATTCTCCTCTCCTGTATCTCTCAATTGGCTCTAGGGTGTTCATAGCTATGAATTTCTGTTGTTTAATCTAAAAGCTTTTGATCGCATGATCTCAATTTGCTATAATTATTATCATATTTTTGGCAAGTCATGCCAACTTCGATCCACAGTTAGGACAGAACATATCTCCGTCATCACACTTCGTTCCACAGTGGGGACAGGCAAGGATTGGCACCTTGTTTATCTTCCCCAAAGGTTTTGTGTCCATGGCTTTCGGTGAGTCATTGTATTTCATGGTAGTGTCTCCGACTCTGATCTTCTCCTTGAAGATAAAGTACAAACCAGCAAACACGATTCCAATCAGGGCAAATACGACTATGGTGTTGAGACTCACGAGGCTATCTGAACCTACCACAACGTCTTCACTGACACTCAACTCTTCCTCTGATAAGTCGATGATTGGAGGTCTATAGTTCAGGTTCACAAGGCTTCTCCATCCTGATTTGTATTCCTCGCCTATCGAACCGACTCTCTCGATCAGAGTGACCTTTACGCTTATGGTGTAACTTCCTTTGCTTGCTCCTTTCATTGTAAATGTATGCTGTGTTTCAACTTTGTCCCCAGTGCTAGAGAGGGAATCAGTAGATCTATCAAGGAAGGATACCTGTCCTAGTTCGGAGTAGTTTTGTGATTCCATCTTGACATCGAGAATTATGTCGTATATCTCACTGACTCCAGATCCTAATGACACAAGCTTCAATCCCACGATAATGGGGTATGCACCATCTGAATTGGTGAAATTGAGCTGGGTGATGTACAGTTCCACCTGTGAATTGTTATTGGTCAATTCCAACTGAGATGAAGTTTCCGCCGATACTTGTGTTGACATCATTCCTAGTAGGAGGAATAGTAAGATCACTTTGGTTCTTATTTTCACTAAACTATATTAGCACACGTACGTTAAAATTTATATCGGTTTGCATGTGGGGATTCAACCATTTCTCCCGTTAATGTACGCGGTATCTTGGTGAGAAAATATCATGCTCTTGTTACTTCAAATCAGTGGATCTTGACCTTTTATCTGTTCTCCTTTTCTCACTCAACACTCCGATATGACTGATAATTTTTCAGAGTAGTCTGGTCAACAATGCTTTTCTCCCTATAGCCAATTGAGTTGTGCATATTCAGATACTCCCCAAAAATATTTCACTACCTTTTAACCTCTATGGCATTTATGAGGAAGATAGAGGTATTCTAATGAGAAAATCTTTTCGCACAGGTCTGGACAGAATCCCACATACTCTCCCAAAAAGTTATAACCTATACTTCGTAAACTTTACATCATATGAGCTCTAACCCTGCTTCATTGAAA
>JALWRB010000006.1 GCA_027077875.1 Candidatus Heimdallarchaeota archaeon | reverse complement strand
TCATCGGATCCGGTTACAAGTACGTCCACGACGAGTTCAGCACAGACTGTGACGAGTGAAGAGACTTCGAGTAGCACTGAAGATTCAAGCTCTGAACTCTTGACGGATACTGCATCTTTGGATTCAACCACCGCTCCTTCTCCGCTGTCATTCACGGTGTGGGTCATGGTTTTAGTCATCCTTCCCCTATTGAAACGTAGGCGACTGTAACTGTCATATTAGACATATTTTCAATCATAATAATCTGATATGTCCTTCGTGACATCACAGCGGGACTACCCGTAGATCTTTCTCACTTCGAGAATCTCGAAGTCCTCGATCATCTGCTGGAGCTCCTTATGTCTGTCGTCGATATATCTCAAGTTGTCCTTGTCATCTGAATACTGATCCATGGAGAGGGCGGATCTGGCCCACGAGGCGAGAACGTCAGGTGTCAGAGTCCTTACCCTCTCCTGTGCAATCTCTACCAGTACCTGTACCAGTTGCTCGTCCTGAAGACCCTCCTGCTCTTGTCCGTCGAGGATCCACATCTCGTGGCACGTGCACTTCAGCACTTGCATTCCGAGTATCTCGTGGGTTATCCCATTGTGTTCCATATCTGAGAATTTTCGGTAGCGGATTTAAACATTTACACGACAATGCTTAAGGACATACGATGATATTGCAAGCTGTGAAGTTTCTGCTCATAAGTCAGAGGGCTAAGGGTAATCCGGGATTCTCACTAAAGGATACTCCCGGGCACGGGCGGATCGATGTTGTTGTCAGATGTATACTCGCAGCGACAAGGAAGGTAACTCAGAACTCACCGATCAACGACAGTGAGATCTACGCCTATCTAAAAGGATCAGAGCCTACGGGATGGCTCCACGTTTCCAGTGGTGTGGATCTTGGGGACGAGTCCAGCGCTGCCGCGTACATCAAGGACAACTGGGATAATTATTGGACGGAGGGCGGACTCGGTGATCTTCTGCAAAGGTTCTCGGAGGAGTCCATCTTCATCGAGCTGACAGAGGACGGCTCATCGATATCTACATTCCTCGAATTCGTGGACCCTGCAGACATCCCTCGGATGGTACTTATTCTCGGTGCCCAACGGGACCTCACCGATGAGGACAAGCGTGATCTTCAGAGTCATATCCCAGTTGTTCATCGGGTTTCCCTGAGCTCGAAGTCCCTCCTTGCAAGCCAGGCAATTACCCTCTTCAGACTGAAGGTTCACCAGTGGTAAAAATGTTATCTGCTGTGGGAAAAATACTTAAGGGCATTCCACGTATGTAATATTATGAGCAATGAAGATCGAAGGAAACAAGTCCTCCAACTGACCAAACTTGGAGCACTGATTCTTTCACTGGACTTCTTCCTACCAGTGAACTACGTGGTAGGATACGACATATTCCTCGGGCTATTCAATGCCTACTCCGCATTCTTCAGAACACTGTACGTCCTCTCTGTACTTTCCGCCCTACTAGCAATCAGAAATATCAATCGAGAGAAATCTGGATTGATCCCCTCGGTCATCGGCTTCTTACTTGCCGGGGTCTTGGCTGCAAACATCATGGTCGAGACCTTTGACACCAACTTCCAGCTCCTTAATATGTATGAGGACAAGATCGTCGTAGGACTTGGTTTTGGCTTCTACACCCTTATAGTAGGTGCTATAATGGTGCTTATCGGTGGTGTCATGTCCCACCCTATTCGAGAGAAGGTAGATTTCCATGGAGGATATTCAGTAGCGGGGGGTCTCCGTAAGAGCTACAAGGACCGCGACTCCTCGTTCGAGAATCTACAGAAAGAGATGTAACCTATTTCAATAATGTATTAGGCTCAAGGATTGTTCCCTTATCTATGAAGGTTCCAGGGTACAGTGTACAGTTAGGATTGACGTAGACCTCAGGACCGATTATTGCACCGAACTTGTCGAGGGGGATGGTGTAGACCTTGTCCCCGATCTTAGATTCTATCACGTCCTGACCTGGTAGGTTATTGATTGTGACACATCCTGCATGAATGGTCGTCCGCTCACCTACGATGGAGTCACCGATATACGACAACCTTGCAATGGTGCTGTGTGGAAGAAGGGTAGAAGTCTTGATCTCGCACCCCATGCCAACAATAGCTCCCTCCTCGATTACGGAGTACTCCCTGATGAGGGAGTTGTTTCCGATGAGAGTGTCCTTCCCAATGTAAGCGGGACCGTTGATCACCGCACCACTGAGTATTCGAGCTCCCTCCTCTATGACCACATTTCCCGTCACGTGGGCATTGGGGTCAAGATCTGCGTCTTTGCTGATTACCATGTTCTCAATCTTGGAGAGAACGAGCTTTGATGCCCTGAGGATGTCCCAAGGTCTTCCGACGTCTACCCAGCTCTCGTTCCATAT
>JALWRB010000005.1 GCA_027077875.1 Candidatus Heimdallarchaeota archaeon | reverse complement strand
ACATCCTTCAGGCAGAGTTCCCCCAGTACAATATGGTCAACGCGGGGATCAACTCACAGCTGGCATACAATGCGCTGCAGAGGGTTGATGAGGTCCTCGATTGCAACCCCTCGAAGGTCTTCGTGCTCATCGGGACCAACGATGCCAACGCTTCGTTCGAGGGGAACGCAAGGGTGTACATTGTCACACAGCGACTGCCGCAGAATCCTACGAGGTCGTGGTACAGGCACAATCTGCGGGAGATCGTGAAGAGATTGCAGAGACACACGGAGGTCTACCTGATCTCTATCCCCACGATAGGGGAGACCACAAAGAGCCATGAGTTCAGGAGGAGCTCGGAGTACGTAGAGATTATCCGGGAGGTGGCAGAGGAGTGGGGTAGTGGTTACGTCCCCTTCCACGAGAAGATGGTTGACGCGCTGGGTGTGGCGACGTCACCTTACCCCTTCGAGAAGGCGGACTACGAGATGATCAGGGGAATAGTTTATCGGTACCTCCTAGGTCGTTCGTGGGATAAGGTTGGGCGAGGATTCAGGTTCCATACTGACTACCTACACCTGAACACGGAGGGTGCACGGATGCTCGCTGGGCTCTTAGGACAAGAGCTTACGGGGAATCGTCAGGAGTCACGTCCGTCCTGAGCACCTTGTAGACCGAGTAGAGGAAGAGGACCACCCCGTAAGACAGCTGAACGAAAATTATCAGATCCCCGTAACCTTTGATGACAGAGTCCCGGGGACGGATCGCGGCGATCGTCGCATAGCCAATGACAGCGAATACCGGGAGAAGGAAGAGGACGAGACTGTCAGCGAACCTGATCCCACCTCCAAGTTCGCTAAGCACGGTTTTCCTTTCACCCGAGTACCTTCTGAGCGAGATCAGGATAAGGATGCAGAGAACGACAAAGGTGACCCCGAGGACGGTGTAGGTGATGAGCTGGAGAGAAACGAGGAAAAGCACATAGAGGATGACTAGAACGTTCTCCAACCTTGACGGACGAAATTCGTCATCCCAGAACCTCCCGAGGAGGTAGTGACTCCCCGTGTAGATCACACCGAGGTAGAGGAGGAGCAGAGCGTAGTCCGCGATTGGCCACTGTCCGAGGACATGTCCCTCAGCGATGAGCTCGGGGTCGTTCACGTTCTCCGGTATCCAGAACACTGTTGCCCAGATCCCGAGGAGGAAGCCCATAGCAGCGGAGCTAAGTGCCAAGGCACGGATCCTTTGCTGCACGAGCAATTTGTGCTGGAAGTACCAGCCGAATATCACGCTGACCGTGGTGTGCCAACCGATGAAGTAGAAGAACATGATTCCGGTGATGTCAGCGACGATTATCCCCGTGAGTGCCCCCTCGACGTACAGCGGGTACAGGGAGGCGGCAAGGAACATAGCCCAGAAGCCCCTTACCCTGAAGTAGCTGACAGCGAGGAGGAATATGTAGGTACCGGGCATGTAGAAGAGCACAAGTTCGGCGTATGCGTAGCCCTGTGTGTACCAGTACATCTTCTCGGAGAAGAAGACCATGATGGTGGTCGAGAGCAGTATGAATGCCCACCTCTTGATGATTTGTCTCATTGCAGGTCATAGACTCATGGATTATTTATCACTTCGTGATCGTAGAGCTCCAAAATGCCTCCTCCTATCACAAAGTTTGTGGAAGGTGCATGGGTTCTGGGGAGTGGATCAGTCATTCCTCGACGTGCAGGTTCATCTGCCACCTGATCCCGAAGGGGTCGATGAAGGTGCAGAAGTAGTCGCCCCAAAATTGCTTCTCAAGCTTCATGGTGATCTTGCAGCCCTCCTTCTCTGCTTTGGAGTAGAACCTCTTCATCTGCTCGAGCGAGTCGGGTTCGATTGAGATCGAGACATTTGGTCTTGAAAAGTCGTCGTCTGAGAAGCTGTCGGATATGTACAACAGGGCATCTCCGATCTTGAACGAAGAGTGTAACGTCATCTTTGACAGATCCATATCATTCGGCAGGTTGAACTCAGCTCGCTGTTCCTCGGTTGGTGATACGCGGTCGATAATCTCGGCATCGAATATTTTGTTGTAGAAATCCAGAGCGTCTATCGTGGATTTGACGGTAATGGTTGGTACAAGCGTTACCATAGAAAGATAATATGGATATTTCATATAAAGGCAACCTCCCCAGATTTTATCTGAAGAAGATTTCATCGAATGTGCAGGAAGGTCAGTAGATGAATGTGGTTGGAAAAACACGCTTAGAGACCATAGGTCTTCATTACCAGCCATTGCCGCACACTCGGGGGGAAGAGGCGGAGCAGGGGAGCAAATAGAAGCGAATCTGATCCGGTGAGGTATCTCGCTCTGGGCTTCCTCTTCTGTATGATCTTGGCGACGAGCCTCCCGATACGAGCAGGATCCGCACCCTTGGACTCCGATCGTCTCATGATCTCGACCGCAACCTCGGCCTCTTCACTTCTTGAAGCCCAGATCCTGCCCGAGTGAAAGTCGGTCTTGGTATCCCCAGGCTCTATGAGGGAGACACGTACTGGAGTCTTGGACAGCTCCATCCGCAGCCCGTCAGAGTACATGGCCAATGCTGCCTTGGACATGGAGTAGGGGACTTGGTAGGGGATGGCCAGCCTTCCACCGAAAGAGCCTATATTGACGATGTACGAGTCGTGATCCTGGAGGTGAGGTAGTGCCGCTCTCACCATCCTGTGCGCACCAAAAACATTGGTGTCGAACTGCGTTCTCAGGGCGGAGATGTCCATCCCAGCGAGGGGCCCCACGATGGCATTACCCGCGTTGTTCACCAGCACGTCAAGTCTCCCCTCCGCCTCGATCACCGTGCTGACCGCGGACGCCGGCTCTCCTTCTCTGGTCACATCGAGCTTCAGCACCGACCAGTCCTCATCAGAGGGATTGCGTGATGTCCCGTAGACAGTGTGCCCTTTATTATGGAGCTCACTGGCGATGGCCCTGCCGATACCCCTTGAGGCACCGGTCACAAGTACTACCCTGTTCACACATGTTTGTGAAAACCCGATGTAATAAGCCTAGCTGGAGAACTGTGTCTGATTTGATACCGGTATGGCGTGGAGTAAGCGACCATTGAACGCGAACAAGCAGTTGAGAACTGGGGGGATTTCACCCATCTTACATAGCTAGATAATGTCCAGCAGATGTATTTCATCACTTCAGAAAATGTTGACACACCAATCTTTAAGGAATTGACCACAGACGACAATTCATGAATTTCGATACTGATCTGGAGAATATCGAGAAGGTCAATATTTTTATCCAAGGACTTGATCCCGAAAACATAGTGGGCAACTGGTCACTCTCCGAGCTGATAATCCACATCTGGAGCTGGGATTTGGAGATGACGAGGCTACTTGAAGCCCAGATAGCGGGGACAGTAAAGTCTCTTGATTTTGGGGAGACCATGAAGGACACCGACCTCACGGGGTACTTCCAGTTCGAGTACCAGAAGGAGGGAATGAAACTGGAGGAGTGGAATGACATGATGATCTCAAAGTACAGGGACAGGTCTGTCATGGACCTAAAGGCTGAGCTGAACCGTAGTCGACAGAGCCTTGTCTCTGCGTTCAGGAAGCACATAGAATATTTCCGTGACAGACCGGAGGTCATCGAAAAGACGATCTCCATCTGGAAGCACGATCTCCACCACCTCAAGAAATACGGGTTCAGAACAGAAGATGTCCTGAGGTAGATTTTGCAAACCACGGGATGAACACTTAGGGGCAGGACGAATAACTCACGCCATACCTAATGACTAACCTTGATCCGGGATCTCACATGGGTATCGAGGAACTCCGTCAACCTCCTGCGGTAGTCAGGGTGCTGTGCCATCTTGGAGTGGGAGGAACCGGGAACAAGCCAGTATTCCACCCTCCTACCCCTGAGGTTCTCAACGTTTCTCAGTAGGTGTGTATCTGGGGGAAACCACGTGTCCCTCTCCCCGTGGATGAGGAAGATGGGAGCGTCAATCAGGGGGAGTGTATGGTCGGGGCTGTACTCGTCGAATGGCAGGTCTAGACTGAGCAGGAGATCCGCCACCCACTTGAGCGTGAACAGTGGCAATCCCAGTTCACGGATGCTGTCGTAGACCATGTCACGGTAATTATTGACCAGTGCCTCACCCACGAACGCCCGAACAGGGTGCTGGTAGCTGTAAATAGACCCTGCGATTGCCCCAACTGACAACCCGTGGATGATCGGTTCCTTGATTCCTTCGTACTCAAGTACCCTCGTTACGTCCTCTGCATACGTGAAGCCATTTGATCGGCATAATCGTTGGCTCTGTCCGTGCCCTCTCGCGTCGACAAAGATCAGCGAGTACCCACGCTCCCAGTAGATCTCTGCCCTCTGCACCATGCGAGCGGAGTTCCTGCCGAAGCTGTGGAGAAGAACCGCCCAGTCGTCAGGATCCTCTTGTTCCGGGTTCTCGCAAACCCAGTAGACGACCTTGGGATCAGTTAGCTCACCCCTCCTCTGGTTCCCCTCTGCCAGCCCAAACGGAATTGTGTACTCAGGGCTTCTCCAGAACTTGAGGTTGAAGTTGAAGAAGAGTGCAAAGACCAAGATAAGAAATATGTACAGACCTGTAATCACAAGTAGTGCCATCCACAGTGCATCCATTTTCCACCACTGAAGAGTTATATGGCCATAAAATATTTGTACCTTGCGATTAGGAAAATTGACTCACCCAGACGAGATTGAGGATATGCTTGTTATCCCTATCCTCTGGAACCCCGAAGACATCATTTAGGAACTCGAGCACAGGTTGCAGCTTGGTGACAGTGGTCTCACCTGTCGTTATCTTGTAATTCCTTTCACCCCTTATGTGAAACACTGCAGTACCTTTCTCCTTGTCAGAGAGAATCGTCTCGGCAACAGCTACTGCAGCATCTAGGAGGTCTGTCGCAGTGGGATCTTTCTTAAGCAACTCCAGCTCAACTTCCCGTACCTGACTTGTGGAGATCTGGATGGTGGAGAATCTCTTACCGATGTCTATTTGGTGCTGCCCAATGACAATAGATCTGATACTGAAGAAAGTATCGAAGATCAATAAACCAATCCCCGACACTACGAACATGATGTAGAAGTATAGAGGAGGGTCGTTGTTCGGATAGCTGACTGATCTGTAGATCTCGAAGAAGAGGGGGATAACGAGGAAAACCAGTCCGAGCAAAGTTAGTGTACCCGAGGATCTGAGTTCTAGCCGATCATTTTGCAACACGATCATAGTCAAAAGTTGACACAGGAAGATATAATCATTACTGCACGCCTTCACACAAAATCTCTCAAGCTTAGTGAAAATCGACATGGCAAAGAACGTAGATATATACGAATGTATTTTATCCCACCATCTCAGGAGGAGATATGATCACACTAGAACAATTCAGGAGTGCCTTCGAGGCAGAGGCGGTGAAGCTCATGAGGGACAACAAGGTTCCCGGAATGTCCGTCCTGATCACCAAGGGAGGTAAGGTATTCTACGAGAGGGCTTTCGGGGCCCGTGAGTGGGAGGGTCATAAACCCGCGACACCAGACACAATCTACGGGATAGCATCGATGACCAAGTCCATGACCTCACTTGCTATCCTCCAGCTGCAGGAACGGGGTAAGCTCAATGTACAGGACCCGATATCCAAGCATATACCCGTGGATCTGGGCGAGGATATTACTATCCACGACTTGATGTGCCACGGGTCAGGCATCCCATCGCTCAAGGACTACGTCTTTCCTATTACCAATGAGGACCTCGCCATCGCGGACTACCCTAAGTTCCCGATGGGCAACTGGGAGGACTTCTATTTCCACGTTAACGATGCGAAGGACTGGGTGATGTACCCCCCTGGTAAGAAGTTCTACTACTTCAACGGCGGTTACACGATGCTCGGGAAGATCGTCGAGAAGGCATCGGGCATGGGGTACGAGGAGTACGTCAAGAAGAACATCCTCGATGTCTTGGGAATGGAGAGGAGCACGTTTTACAGAGAGGATCTCGATGAGATGGAAGATGTCTCCAAGGGCTACGCCTACAAGCCTGAGGGTGAGAGCTTTAGCCGGATTCCTAAACCGCACACGACGGGACCGTTCAACTCCAGCGCAGGAGGCCTCAACTCCACGGTCCGTGACCTCACTAAGTACCTGCGGATGCACCTCGACAAGGGAACGTACGAGGGGAAGAGGCTATTGAGCGAGGAGCTAATCTCCGAGATGTACAAGCCGCACAATACGAACATCAAGGGGGTGGCCAACCTGCTTGTTCCCGGGAAAAGAGCATATGGATATGGGTTTGGGGTCTACGACTTCTTCGGTCATACCCTGATCACTCATGGGGGTGCGTCCGGGGTGTCAGGAGGGCAGGTGGCGTTCATCCCCGAGCTCGACCTCACCTTCACGTGGCTTTACAATGTCTTCGGAATGCCCTCTCACCTGATGTACTACGCCCTTTACCTGCTTGTTGGCAAGAACCCGGACAAAGAGATGCCGTTCATCAGGAGGAGGAAGCACTTCAACAAGCTGATGGGGAAGTACTCCATCTACCGAAACATCAACTCTGCAGAGATCGTGAGCAGGGAAGGGCTATTACAGATTAAGCAGACATTCAACGGGAAGACTGTCCTCACCCCACTGATCCCAGTCAACGAGGATGTTGAGCCATGGGAATTCAGGGCATACGGTCCCTACGGGTACCTCGATGTGGAATTTACCGAGCACGAGAACGGTGAGATCACCTTCGACTACGAGCGCGACCTGTTCAGGAAGCAGGAGTACAGAAAGGACTATTCCTATCAGTGACCCCTTCTATTTGGAGGAACCCACACTGAAGCAAGATATTCGCTGTGTCTTCAAATTCATACAATGAAAAAGCCTTCGAGATAATAGCCAGAGATGACAAAGATGTGATAATCACATGTTGGTTACAGAAGATATGCAAAAAATAATTCATTCTTGTTCACTATTCAATTTTCCTCTTGAGCTCAAGCAGGAATTAGTCTAGAACCACTTCCGAATAATACCGTGAATCAACCTGCGATTCTGACAGAAATGACCGTGTGAAAAATCAATTGCACCAAACATATATTTTTCACAATAAATATTTACGATTTGTGTTAAAATATATCATCCCATATTATTTGAGATAGTAAATTAGTATGCCATCTTTCGCTAGATGGTCAGTATTTCACAACGATGATGGTTAGACATCGAGGAAGTCGGACCAGACATCGAGGTAGAAGGTAGATCCGAAGAATTCCACCGCATTGAATGTGCCGACAATCATGACACCGTGCACGCCTGCAGGAAGGGAGACCTCGATCTCGGAATCCTGCGGCATGAGCATCAGAGCAGAGCTGTAGATCGGGGCTGCGAAGAGGTCCACAAAGTAGATGATCTCAAGTGTGTATTCCGCACCTGCAGCGTCATAGACATCATAGCCTACAAGGTATATTGTGTAGGTGTCTGCAAAGAAGAGGAAGTCAACTTCGGGTATTGCCAGACTGGCTCCAAAAGCGACGAAGTCTCCTGCACTGTCTGCGACGTAGAAGTCAATGTCATCGGTTCCATAATACTGGTAATCCCTCTCCCAGGTGAGTTGGAGCATAGCAAACCCGTACATGTCGGGAATGGTGAAGCTCATGACCTGGACCTCACCGTCGAGGATCACTCCGTTGTACTCGGACACTCCGCCCTCGTAGACATCGTAGTACAAGATCGTGTCTGCACCCTCGTTCTCGATCTCAAGTTCACCATCATCCATCTCTGCGCCCACCTCGACGACCTCGATAGTCAGGGAGGCAATGTGGAGATCTCCAAAGGAGATGAAGTCATTCTCAATCGTCATTCTCAGGAGTCCAGCTTGGAAGTCAAAGTCGGAGTAGGTGAACATCTGGTTGTCACCAGTATCGATGAAGATTAGGTCGAGGTAGTTTCCGTCAATACCATTGGGCATAGAGCTGGAGAGATAGCCCCAAGCCCTATTCCCAAGAACAGGATTGTCCACATCATATGAGACACCTGATATTGAGACCCTCACGAAGTCCACATCATCGCCAACCTCAAATGTGAGGTACTCGAACTCCGAGGGTTTGATAGTCAGGTCCGAAACGGTGTAAATTCCGTCCTCAAGCTCGGTGATATCTAACAGATCCTCGACATTGTCCTCGATCTTGCTCAACTTGTCATCGTCGTCATCATGATCTCTGTCCTTGTGCTTATCCTCCTTGTCATGGTGGTCGTCATGGTCATCGCTACTGTTTAGATATGCAATGGAATTTACCAAATTAATGTATCCGGCACCCTGCTCGAAGTCACTAAATCCATCAATTGGGACAGCACCAGCCTTGAGTGCATCTTTGATATCTTGTGAGCTTAGGTCCATATTGTTCAACCGTGCATAGGATGATATCAGAGCGGCAGCACCGGCAACTACTGGGCTGGAGTATGAAGTTCCAGAACCGAATGAAAGTCCGGAATAGCCAAATGCACCAAGGTTTCTTGACCCGGTAGCGACAACATCAGGTTTCATCCTGCCGTCGCTCGTGGGACCCCTGCTGGAGAAGTAGACTATTGAATTTCCATCAGCACCGTAGTAGTAGTCACCAAGACCTGCAACGACCTCTGCGTACAGCCTCTCCTGTGAGGGAGTGGATGCAGCACCAACGGTGATTGCGGACTTTGCGGTTCCCGGACTTCCTATCTGCAAGGGGTTCGGTCCAGAATTACCTGCGGAGATTGTGACTGCAATACCTGCTGCAGAGGCAGCATCCACCATCAGGTCAAGAAGATCCTCTCCAGGAATGTTGGAAGGACCACCAAGGGAGAGGTTGATCACATCAACTCCCATGGTGATGGCATAGTCAATTCCCGCAAGGATTGTACCAGTTGTGGTGTATCCGAATACGCTGAAGACCTTGATCGCGAAGATCGAAGCGAGCGGTGCAGTACCGAGAAGTGCAACACTAACTGATCCATCGAGGTTTTGGAATGCGAATGGGCTGAATCTCAGGAAGGCATCCCCGGTCGCAGAACCTGCAGGGAAAGTGATTAGGGCATTCCCAGCAACCTGTGAGGCAACGAATGTTCCATGATTGATGTTGTATGGGTTATCGAATCCCTCGTAGGGAGTGCCTGCATCGATGAGGTCAATACCTCCGATGAGCCTGTTGCCCAGACTGACATGGGGGAAGACACCAGTGTCAATAACAGCTATGACGGAACCTGCGCCTGCATTTGTGTCACCCCAGACCTGATATGCGTCGGTGAAGAATGCATTGGCATCCATGAGGGTCACGAGGTCGTTCATGCTACCTATGGAGTCGATAGTGAACTCTTCACCATCAAGCTCCACGAGGAGCTCCTCACCCTTCATTCCGATCTCCTCAGGAATTTGGATGACCTCGTCCTTGTAGATCCTCTGGACATGGTCATTCAGTGAGACCTTGATAAGACTGTCTGCGGGTAGTGTTGCAGACACGATCTTTGCATTCTCAAGTTGCTGATTGATCCGGCCGCCCTCGTTGGCGATATCCGACAGGAGTTGGTCGGAGTTTGCGTTCAATTCAAATATCACATCAACAGGTGAATCAC
>JALWRB010000004.1 GCA_027077875.1 Candidatus Heimdallarchaeota archaeon | reverse complement strand
AAGACGTACCTCCAGTCCTCGAAGTGGGCGAAGCCGAAGATCATCGAGGAGGCGATGAGAGCTGCAACAAAGGGTTGAGGATACTTACGATAGACAAGCAGCCCCCCAACCGTGAGTATGATGGCCACGCCAAGGTAGAAGGGCCAAAGCGGCGTTCCCTCAAAAGCCGGAATGGATGCGCCCTCGTAGTCACCGAGGGGGCGTTCCAGATCGCCTACCCTGTTGGCAACGTCCGTTAAGAATGGGAGGAAAGATGCCAACCAGCGGAGAACTGTACCCCAGAAGGGGATGGAGGCGATTACAATACCCGAGAAGATGATTGAAGAAACAGCCTTCTTGTCCTGCTCCTCGCCCTGCATCCAGTACATCCAGTGCTTCTGAATGAAGTCCCTGAAGAGAGTCTCCTCCATTATTCCCTGAACGAGGAAGATGACGACGAAGACGAGGATGATCGTGAAGATCGGATTCGGGGTGATGTCGGTCTCGAAGATCCGCCCAGGGTTCCAAGTCAGGAAGTTGCTCAGGAATCCGAGTGGGACAACTGCAACTGTCGCAGCCATCGCACCGATGTTCACAGCTTTGAGGTCGTCCTTGGACAATTTCCAAGTGAACCACGGCACGTGAGCACCTTGGGTGATCGCCGCCCAGAGCAGGGAGAAGAGCCCGATTAGGGCAGGGGCAGGCAACAGGGGGTAAGAGAGCGAGCCTATGTGGTCACCTACGAGGTCGAATTCAATTGGGAACCATGTCCAGATGATGGCGAGGACAAGTCCCCTTTTCCAGAATAGAATAAGCGTAGGACCCACAACGTAGAGCACAATAACTAAGAGGTCGACAATGGTCACTCCTGAGAGCACGTGCACACCAACGGCAAGTAAAGCGGAGACAAGCAGCGGGACCAGTACCCGGATTGTGGGAGAGAGGTGCACAGCTGGCTCATCTGTTCCAGACCCGTCATAGCCTAGCCTGACAGCCACCAGACCGAAGATGACGTACCACTGAGTCAAGATTATCCCTATTGCGATGAGAAAGAAGGTCTGCAATCCATTCATCCCTTCCTGCGGGCTGATGAGGACGAAGATGATGAGGATGAGTGAGATTATGAAGTGCGTGATGATCTGCCTGTTGACTTCCATAGCTGTAGGGAGATGGTGGGGTTAATATCTCTTACCCCTTCATTGGAAGCTCTTGAGAATATCGCTCACGTCATTCATGTAGTCCACAAGTGAGGCTGTCTTCAAACGCTCGATGAGCGATGTATTGGGTCCGATCATCTTGTTCCAGACCCCCATAAGTAGGTCCTCCATGTCCTTGATCTCATCCTGTACCATCTGGTAGAGCCGTATGAGTCCCTTTTCCTCGCACAGATCAAGGGCCTCCTTGAGGAGTTGGAGCGACTCATTCGCCTTCAACTGCACGAGTTTAAGCCGTGCGTTGAGCATGAGGAACTTGATGTAGATAGAGTAGGACTGGGACTCCAAAGAGGCATCCAACATTCTGCCCAGGAGGTTTTCGAGCGAACTTATGAGTTCTTCGTTCTTCCCCAACCTGAGCTCTAGGATGTAGAGGTCAGCAAGTTCTATCATGGCGATTGAGTACAACCGGAAGTCGTATAGCGGAGAGTTGAGTATATCCTCGAAGATCTCTATTGCTTTGAACTTGTCGACGGCCCTCTCCTTCCCCGTAAGTAGAATGCCCTCAAGTAGCCTGTGCCGGTGTTTGATGAGTGGTTTGTTGCTGGACTTCACCAGCTCCTCGTGCACTCCGAAGAACTCTCTTGCTTTGCCATAGTCCTCCTCCTCAGCGTAGGAAGAGACGATCAAGAAGAGCGTCTCCGATGTCCAGAGGTAGTCATTTTGCTCGAGGAAGATTTGGAGGCTATCCATTAGGTACCCTCTCCCAACCTCAAGGTTGCCAATACGAAGGTGGATCATGCCCATCCCCTGGAGGCTCTGTGCGACCTCGAACTGTGTCCCTAGTTGCTTGCGGATGACAAGGCTCTTTTCTATATTCTCGATCGCTTGGGTAATCTCACCCAGTTCAAGGTAGAGCTTGCCAAGATTGAGGTATGACCACGAGGTCTCAATCTGTCTGTCAAGTCCCTCTCGGATCTCCATGCTCTCGGAGTAGTTGACGAGGGCCTTGTTGTACTCACCCCTTCTGTGCTGAACAACGGCGAGCTTGTGGAGTAACTGAGCGAGCTCCTTCATCTTACGATTCTCTCTGTAGAAACCCTCTACCTGCGTGTACAGGGATATCGCTTCGTCAAGCATACCGAGGTTCTTCTTGACGGTGGCAAGGTTCTCCAGAGTATTGTTCTCAAGCCACTGATTGTGGAGCTTGCGGAAAATCGTCCCCGCGCTCTCGTAGTTCAGCTCAGCGTCTGCAAACTGCCCCATTGTGGTCTGAATCCCAGCAATGTTGTTCAGGGCCTTACCCACGTACAACTGGTCATTGGATTCCTCTGCGCATTTGACGAATTTCCGCAGGGCCTCGTCCTTGTCTCCTTCGTGGAGCAAGATAACTCCTTGGAGAAAATCGATTTTGGGCTGGATGGACTTGTCATCCCCCAGTCTTCGTTGGAGCTCCTTGATCGTCTTCTTGTAATTCTTCTGGGACAACCACTGGAGGTAAGCGAGTTCGAGGTAGCCCTCCGTGATAACCTGAGGCTCGCCCTCCCCCTTTAGTAGAGATTTGAGCCGTTCAATCAGCTCCTCGATGTTGTGTCCCAAGAGCCTGTCAAACTTGATCCTGTAGAACTTCGCATATACCCCGTGCATATCATCTGGGATCCACACATGGAAGTTCCCCTCGCTGATCAATTGCTTGATGTCAGACTCCTTCACATATAACAATCCGTTCGGGGTTTCAATAAACTAGCGAGACGGGTAGGAAAAATACAGAGATCTAATTATTACTCTCCCAGAGCTCACACAGTGATGAGAATTTAAAATGTCCGGAGGTTTAACGTGTATGCAAGTGATTTTTCAATAATGGGGAGAATGAAGACGTAATGAGTAATGAACCTTTGGACGAATTACTTGAAGGTATAGGTATAACAAGAATCCTTCTGGCTGTATCGGGACTGAGTATCCTCTCCCTACTCACAGACGGAGCGTTGGGTGGGGGTATCATTCTTGACGGGTTCTCCCTAGGTTTGGATATCATGTCATTCTTTGTCTCATTACTCGTTTCTTCGGTCATCTTCATCGTCTTCTGGACACTGATAAGCAAGCGGTTCAGGGACAGTCTGAGGTTCTCGAATTCAGTCACATGGGCGATCACCGTTGTGTTTCTGCTCTCGGTCTCCCTCGCATTTTCCCTGAATTCTAAGGAAATCTTCCTTGTTGTCACAATACCCTTCTTCAACCTCCTCTCCTTCTCGCTCTTTTCGTTCACAACTCGGGCGATCTCCAAGACAGCCATGTACCCACAACGAGGAGTGTACACCTCGGTCGGTGCGGTGATCGGGCTGGGACTATCAGCCATCATTCTCTCCATCTCGGGCATCACCGGCAGGTTAAGGCCCTACTCCATCATGGCCATGACCTTAGCGCTGGCCCTCATCCCCATTTGGCTCATCATAAAGGGATGGTACCCCCTGCGAGACAAGGGTGTACGCTACATTGGTACCGACCAAGAGGACATTCTACGCCTGTCCTCGAAGAGCCTCAAACTAGCAGTCGCTTCTAGCTCCCTGTTCCTCATTGGGAGTGGGGCCGCGCACGGAGCCATTCTCCAGACTGTAGTGGGAATCGCAGAGACGAATCGAGAGGTCTCATACCTCTTTGCCATTCCATTTATCCTGGTGATCTCGTACATCTCGGACAAGGTAGGGAGGTACGCCCTGCTTATCGGTGCTGTGTCCATGAACAGTGTCTCCCAGATCATAGCGTACAGCGGGGGAGATGCGCAACTGGTCGCTGCGTTCGAGATAACTGGGTACTACCTTGCTATCGTCTTCATGTTGATGAAGATTAGCGAGGAGTTGGGTCCGAGGAACTGGAAGCTCTACGGAATAGCATGGGGAACGATCTTCACCGCTGATTTCGTGGGGGCCCTCCTGACCTCTTCGCTGTTCAATGACCCCCTAGAATCTACCATCTTCTCCCTAGCCATGATGATACTTGCAGTTGTCCTCATATTCTTCACCCCCCGCTATCTAGAGAGTGACCTCAAGGTGAAGGGTGTGCTTGTCCTAGAGGACAAAAATGTCGTGACCAAGAAGGGGAAGAATATGGACGAGATCAGGGAGCTCTTGACCAAGAATGACATCGGTGGTGCAGAGCACATCGAGCTAGAAGATGGGAAGAAGGTCGTGGTTAGTAAACACGGGAAATACACATCTGCGGCAATCGTCAACCTCCACAGTATATCACTCGTTGAAAAGCTCCAGAGGTTTGCTAAGGAGATCTCCAAGGTCGAGGGAACCGAGGACATCGCGGACTCACTCATCACTGATATCTTCGGCAAAGTTGAGGATGACGAGGGGGCTGACGTCAAGTATATGGAGTTCTAATTATCTAACAGGGATTTCAACTGGTTAATCTCGATGTACTTCTTCATTTTGTTTGCCATCTCTGCCAGTTCATTGGTCGAGGCGTTCATTTCCTCCATCGAGGACGTCATTTCCTCGGCCACGGAAGCGACCTCCTCGGAAGATGCTGCGGTCTCCTCGGACAGGGCGGATATGTCCTCGATCTTGTCCCGGATATGATTGAATGTCGTCTTGAGCGACTCGGAGACAAGCTCAGATACCTTGATGATGTTCTCCGCAGCGGTCTTGGACTCCTCGGAGAGCTTCCGTACATTGTTGGCGACTACGGTGAATCCTCGGCCATAATCCCCCGCTCGGGAGGCCTCGATACCTGCATTGAGGGCGAGAATGTTGGTCTGCAAGGCGATTTGGGAAACCACCTGTGAGTTTGTGGTGATCTGCTCGATGACCTGCTTGATGGTCTTGTCGAGTGACGCAATACTATCGAAGATCTCCTGTACATGCTGAGCCTGCTGATTGGCGACCTCAGCCATATTCTGGCTGGATGAAGCCACCTCCTCCGAGGATGCGGAGATGTCGGTGGAGATGTGGGATAGTTGCTCGGTTGCTTTGATTACCATCTCGGTGGTATTGAGGTTCTTCACAAGGTTCTCCATAATCTCGATGGCATTGTTCAGAGCTCTTATGAGGTCCTTGTGGATCCGATCTTCGACTGTCTTGGGGTCGGTTATCCTGTACGAGTAGTCTCCTTGGTTGAGAGCGTCGGCATACCGAGCGATATTACGAATATGGTACCGCCAGTCGACAGTCATGGAGACGAATATCGCTGTGGAGATGAGAATGAAGAGACCGTATCTGAGGAGCACGGCCCACAGCGGTTCTCCAGCTTCTTCGAGGTCGGGATGGAAGCCATAGAAGAAGGTGGCAGACACGATCAGGAAGGCCACAGAGTGCAGCCCAAGCTGTAGCCTGAAGTCATTGCCAAGTACCATTCTAATAATGAGTAGTCCCCCGAGGACGGGGAAAGCCAAGATGAGATTGAAGATCAACCAGTCCTGTTTTGAATGCCCTAAGAGAGGGTCGATGTCGAAAGCATAAGCGACGATTACCGGTGAGATTGTGTAGACAAGTCCAAAAACCTCAAGGAATCGGGCAGTCTTGTAGAGAGCAGGAGGTAGAACATACGTTTCTTCAACACCCATATTGAACCAGATTTGATACCACAATATAAAACAATTTTCTGCGCATTCGAGATATATGACAGGAGAATGGACGTATTGACCCTCAGATGACATAGAGTGTAAATCTTTATGTAGAATGACACGTGAAACTCTACGATGTATATCTTTGAACGATTTAGGTGGGTTTATCTCCTGTTCGTCTTCTTTACATTCTACCTCTTGTACCAATACTATATCGCCGATTACAGGCTAGCTCTGATCTTCCTGCTCAGCTTCCTTCCGACAATCATCTATCTAGCAGTTGCGAGATATTCGGATGTCGGAGCGAAGGAACCAAGGGGAGCGATCACCTGGGGGGTACTGGTAGGTATGCTTCTGATCTACCCAGCGATCTACCTCGAGCTTTTCTTCCTCCCCTATGCCCTTACCTTGGTAGGTATCCACAGCCCGTCTACGATGACTGAGGCGATCATCTACTTTTCTGCATTCAACATCCTTGTCGTGGCACCCGTCGAGGAGCTCCTCAAGTTCAGTGGCTTCGTCTTCTCTACTCTATTCCACAAAGAGACAGACCTCCCCAGCGACTACATCATCTACATGATAGCCGTGTCCGGTGGGTTCGCAATCTACGAGAATCTGGTCTATCTCATATCCTACGCCATGGGCAACTCCCTCCCGCTGACTGCCATCTACAGGTGGTTCCTCGATGAGCAGACAATCATATCACTCTTCGACTTCACCGTCGGAATTCAGATCATCGTCCTGAGGAACCTCGCGGCAGTCCCCCTGCACCTCGGGGTAGGCGTGCTTATGGGCACGGGATACGCAAAGTTCAAGAGAGGTAAAGATGTGGGTGTCACAGTGTTCGGCAGGGCATTATCCCTCTTCCTCATGATCTTCCTACCTATCGTTATCCACGGAATCTATAACACCATGAGCCAAATTATAGTCATTATTTACGGGGAGCTCCCTGCAATTACCTTCTCGATCAGCTTCTCACTTGTCCTCAACGTGGTCGCTTGGAAGAAAGCGGTGAGGCTCAGAGAAGTTGTCAAGGAGACTTTGGTCGAGCCCCATTCTGAATCCACAACCACAGAAGAGAGATGAGGAGCAAGGTAATGTAGAGAACCGTGCTAATCGCGAGGTTGATGACAAGTGCTAGCCCAGCGGTTCCAGCATCTGCTCCAAGGAGTACCAGAATGCCCAAGGCAGTGAGCTGTGAGCTCCCCAGCGCTCCGGGAGTTCCTGAACTCACACCGATGGCGTAGGAGAAGCCGAGGACAGACATCAACTGGAGAATATTGAGTCTAATCCCAAATGAGTTCATGAGCATGGAGAATCCTACAAGTTCAAGACCCCATCGACCTGCGGTTGTCAGGGTGAGGAGTGAGAAGATTCTACTGTCCTTAAGCTCCATGAGACTTCGGTAGTAGTCATTAGCTAGGTTCTCCACAAAGGAGTGGATTCTGGAGAGTTTCCAGATAAACAGAGGTCTGGTGATTCGGAGAAGAGCAAGACCAACCCTCTTTGAGACCAACGCAGCTATCACCACTGCAAGAATCGAGATCAGAACAGCGAGGTAGGTGTAGAGCAAGACGACCTCTGACGAGGGCAACAAGAGGAGGGAGGTGCTGACGAATGACAGTATTATCACGACATCGAAGATCCTCCCCACTGCTATCACCGAGAGAGACTCCCCCCTCTGTACGGAGAAGTTCTCCCTGTAGATCTCCATCGCAACCAGCTCACCACTCTTGAGGGGTCCGTAGATAGAGACCACCCCCGCGAGCATTCCTGCAGGAAGATAATGCAAAAGGGAGACATCTGTGTAGGCTGCGACCCTGAAGACCGAGTAGTTTCTCAACATCCTGAGGAAGAAGGTGACGACACCCAAGAAAAGGAGTAGTGCAATAATTCCCTGGTTACTTGCCACGTATGTTGGAAACTGTGAGAAGTCCGTGAGGAGGAGGACCACACCCACAAGTAGGATCGAGATGATCGTGAGGACTGAGGAGTTCACACTCACCACTTCCACAATGCAAATTGGTCCTTCTTGTCGATTTTCACACCGTTGAGCTTGAGCGTAAGCATGATCTGTCCCCGGTGGTGGGACTCATGTGAGACGAGGTAGGAGACGAACATGAGGATATTTTTTATCCCCGTGATCTTCGTCCCCTCATTTCCCAAATTAATCAGGTTCTGGATGGCCGTACCCGATGATTCCAGTGACTCGACGATGGAGGTCATGGTATCACCAGGGGCCATATAGTCCTGACGGGGTTTGATGGCACTGAGCCATTGCGTCCTCACCTTGGCCATGTGATGAAGTACCTTAACTAATGTGCGTGCACGGGGGCGTGGGCTAAGCTCTTCGTTCCCTTCCACCATCCTGATTACTAGGAGGTTCATCGATTGATGAGTGTTCCATGCTGTGAGCAGATCATCTTGCACTACCTACTAATCTGTCAGGATTGCACTTAAAGATTCCCGATAAGCAACTGACCTCTTGGAAACTGAACCCTTTTATCGTCCTCAGTCAAGCGTTTCTCTATGAACCTACTTGTAGATTTCGTCGAGCAGATTAAAACCACGAGGTGGTACACCGAGCACAGATTCAAGAAGAGGGCCGAGGAGGGGGACGATGTGGAGAGTCTGCTCATCACCGAGATTCCCGGAGACGGGGAGAGTCCCCTGCAGATAGCCACACACGCCGTGAGCGCTCTGCACAAATTCGTCAGGGGTGTTGAGGATCCAGATCTCGACCTCACAAAGCTCGAGGTCCCGGTGGACAAATCCCTCAAACCCTCGGAACAAATCCTCTCCCTCTACCAGCTTGCCGTTGACGATATGTCAAGGCTCGGGGACAGATTCTCCTCGCTCGACGACTCTTTGGTCAATCCCTACAACAAGAAAGAGACCACGCTGCGCGAGATGGCGAGGTTCTTCGCTTTCCACCTGATCGAGCACTCAGGGCAAGTAATTCGTTTCCAGCACCACCTTGCTAGCTGCGTCACTCACCAGGAGCGGTAAATCTTTCCAGTGATCTGCTCCAGACCACCTTGTTCAGGAGACGGAGGAGAATAATCCATACCAGCAGAATCGCGAGCCGAAGAATGATGAGGGAGTTGTCTGTCGATCCGATGAGAATCGATGCAGGGAGGTCTATCATCCCGCTCATTGGATTCAGGTAGAGCACGTACCTCATAGACTCTGGGAAGATTGACAATGGGATGAGCACGCCCCCGAAAAACTGCAGAAGGTTGAAGAGCGTGTACTTGATCGACTCCACGGTTCCAACGAAGATTGAGAGGGAGCCAATAATCATTACGAGGTAGTACTGGACAAAGCTGTTGGCGACGACGATTGAGGTGATGAGGAGCACCTTCAGGGGATCGAGCACGACTGTAATTCCAGCCATTAGCAGCATGACCGTCATGGAGATCAGACCGATGACGCTGTAGAGGATGAATGTCCCCCACGACGAGTAAATCTCCAAGGTGTGGTAGTCCATGGGGAGTGTGAGGTCAGCTACTGCTCTACCCGATATTAGCTTGCTTTGAACGATCTGCAGAAGGGTGTTCGTGTCATACAGGTAGCTTAGGAACGAGGTGAACGCGGTGAACAGAAGGATCTGTGACCTAGTCAGTCCGCTAAAGCTGGCGTTTCCTGCGATGACGAAGTCCCACAGAAGCCACGTGATGTACGTCCTCAAGGGGAGACCGATGAAGAGGAAGACGAAGTTCATCCTGAAGACCATCTCGCTCCTGAGGGTGATGAGTACCGTTGCCCGAATCCGCTCGAACATCACAGGCTCCCTCCCGACTGGTAGTTCCTCAGTCCGTAGTTCCAGAGGAGGCCGAAGAGCTTCAGCCAGATCAAAAGGAGGACAAGGAGCGACATCACACCCACGACAAAATCTGTGGCGGAGACCCTCATGGTGATGACCTCGG
>JALWRB010000003.1 GCA_027077875.1 Candidatus Heimdallarchaeota archaeon | reverse complement strand
TCGCAAAGCACTACGGTCAGAGAGCGAGTTTCAAGGAGCACCTATGCATGCTTGAGGGAGCTTCTGAGTGCAAGATTGAGATCCACATTGAGGGATGACTCTAGTAAATTGGGTGATTATGAAATACTCCGATATGAAACGGGAAGATTCACAAGGAGTGGGTCAATTTCCATGTCTTAATCTATGTTTTTCAGAGATTCTTTCTGCCATTATCTCGAAATACTATGGTATAGCAGACATATGCTTAAACTGTTATAGTGACGAATGATATCACGTTCAGGAGGAATGGTCTGTGAGATTTGATAGCATTGAGGAATTCGCGTCTAAGCTTAAACACTACACAAAGCGGAAATCATCCTATTACCAGTACAGAGCAAAGACTCCATTCTTCACCAAAACATATTATGTGGGTAGATATAACTCTGACAACATCCCTACATACTATGTGAACATCAGAAACGAAGTTGTGGAAGATATACTCAAGACCATAAAGAACAAGGATTATTTCTCAGACATTCTAAGTAGAGATGAGCTTGTGTTACTGGATTGGATAAGGGCAATCTTCTTCACAGGACTAGGATATTTTTCAAAATCAGAAATGGAGGAATACGAGGATAAAGAGTTCACAAGGTACGTACATGGAACAACCGCCATCGAGGGAAATACATACTCATTGAGGGAGACTTGTCTTAGCCTAAGTGAGAACCAGATTGTCGAAGGGAAGCCAATCAGGGAATTCCACGAGGTCCACAACTACCAGAAGCTTCGTGAGTTTATGGGAACAAAAATGGATCATAAGGTGTCAATCGATCTCATCAAGAAGATCCATCAGTTTGTGCTGGAGAATATCGACGACGAAGCGGCAGGGTATTTTAGGAACATAATGGTGGGGATCAGGGGATCAAATTTCACACCCACACCAGCAATCCTTATCGAGGAGGAGTTAGAAGAGCTGATCAGGGACTACTACAATGACCTCGAGAACTTCCACCCCGTAGAGTCCATCGCCAGATTCCACCAGAGATTCGAGGAGATACATCCCTTTATAGACGGCAATGGAAGAGTCGGGAGGGAAATCATGCGTATCCAACTAAGGTCACATGGATATCCATTCCTGTACATCGGGAAGGAGCACCGTGAACGCTACCTGAAGGCGTTGGACGTAGGGAATGAAGGAAATTACAGGGACTTGGTCAGTTTTGTTGTGAGCTTGATCATCGACGAATTCTTCGAGCACACAAAATATCTCCGTGACTCACTGAATGAGCTGCTGGAGTCAGAAGAGTTCAAAGAGCTTATAGCGCGACAGGACATACCCCTGACAGAGGAGAGTCAATCTAATTTTGAGGAATTAGTGAATTACCTCAAGGTTCTCTACGAGGATTCTCCCAAAAGAGTCTCATTTGTTCAGAGGGTCTGATTGGCGAACAAAATTATTAATTTGGCAAATCGACCATGACACCACAGTTGAAATCAATTGGCATCCACAGGTAAATAATACACTTGGAATAACGAATGTATAAATTCCTCTAATTCCACAGGGGTCAAATGATCGGGGCAATAATCGGGGACATCGTGGGATCGATCTACGAGAGGAACAACCACAGGTCCAAGGACTTCCAACTTTTCAGTTACAGGTGCACCTTCACGGACGACACCGTGCTCACAGTGGGTGTGGCAGAGGCATTGATGAACGAGCAGGACTTCAGGAAACACCTGCACAAGTGGGGCAGGAAGTACCCCCGAGCGGGATACGGCAGGAACTTCAAGAAGTGGATAAAATCAGACAACCCAAAGCCGTACGGTAGCTATGGGAACGGCTCGGCTATGCGGGTATCACCCGTGGGGATGGTCTTCGACACCATGGAAGAGACCCTGAGGGTGGCGGAGGAGTCAGCGGTAGTTTCACATAACCACCCCGACGGGATCAATGGGGCGAAGGCCGTTGCGGGTAGCATCTACCTCGCGAGAACCGGAGGTAGTAAACAGGACATTCAGGAATTCGTCGAAACTCTGGGATACCCAGTGGACTTCGAGCTGGACGAGCTTCAGAGGAGCTACAGGTTCAACTCCAGCTGCGCGGGAAGCGTTCCGCAGGCGATATACTGCTTCCTGATCTCGGAGGACTTCGAGGACACCCTCAGGACCTCGGTGAGCATCGGGGGTGATACCGACACGATCTGCGCGGTGTCAGGAGCGATAGCGGAGGGCTACCACGGGATACCGGAGTGGATAGAGGAGGAGGCGATGAGCAGATTGCCGCAGGACATGGTGGACGTCATCGAGGACTTCAGGCAGTTCAGCAAGAGGTGAGATGCAAGGGCTACTGCAAATCTTGAGGACAGCACTCGTAGCAAACTGCTAAAGGCATTTGCGATGGACAACAGAACGTTCATCACACAGTCTCG
>JALWRB010000002.1 GCA_027077875.1 Candidatus Heimdallarchaeota archaeon | reverse complement strand
GTAGCTGGGACGATGGCGATGTTCAAGAATGACAATGATAACTATGTTGTCGAGGCATTCTTTGACTATTTCTGTCAGCATGTATCAATTAGTAGACAGGAGGCAATGGACCGATTCATCAAATTCTACGAGACCAACTTCGATGAGTTAAAGAACGAAGCTGGGAAGGTCGACTACGCTGTCGAGGTCATCGAAGAGGCGAAGAATAGAGGGTACAAGCTTGTGCTCGCTACCCAACCCATGTTTTATGAACTGGCTACGAGGAAGCGAGTACAGTGGATAGGGTTGAACCCTGACGACTTCCTAGTCATTAGCCACGCCTTAAACGCGAAGGCGAGTAAACCTAATCCATCGTATTTTAGATGGCTCTTGGAGGAAGTAGGTTCCAAGCCAGAGGAGACATTGATGATAGGAAATGACCCCACCATGGATCTTGGTGCTGCAAGAGTCGGGATAAAGACTTGGATGACCTCTCCAGTGGAAGACTCCGATATAAAGCCCGATTTCACGGGAAGTCTTAGGGATCTTTACGAGGTAATTGTAAGATCATAGAATGTTTTAGATGTACTCGTCCACATCAAACTTCTCTTCCTCTATGACCTCTTCAAGAATTTCTGTTGTCACATTGGTGAAGATCTCCACTACGTTCTCACCAGTCTTAGATGAGCAGTCAATAACCTCTATACTCTTCCTCCAATGTCCCCTCCATCTATCAATAATTTCCTCTAATTGCTCACGATCAAATCTGGGGTCGAGATCACTCTTGTTGATTGCGATGATCAGAGGTATGTGTGAGCATTGTGCCTCAATATCAGATATGTACTGATCCAAGTTCTTTACTGCCTTCTCGTCATTCTGGTCGAGGACAATAATCGCCCCTGATGACCCCTTGAAGTAGAAATATGTTAGTTTCTCATAATCCCATGACCCACCAGTATCCCAGATCGAGAGTGTGATCGACCGTTCGTCTACATTGATTATCTTTGAAACCAGATTTAATCCAAGTGTGGGGCTGTACACATTTGAAAACCTGCTCGTGGAGAACCGAGTGACAAGGGAAGTTTTCCCAGCCTTGGCCTTCCCTAGAACCAATATTTTGAAAATATAGCTAGAAATCTCCATGAGCTAACTCAACTAATTGAAGGAGATATATGAAACTTCACTAGTGGTCCTATGAAAAATGAGAAAAATATTTTCAGTCTTCCCAAAGAACATCTTCGTCATCTTCATCAAGGATGAATATCTGTCTTTCGGAGTCATAGTCATCAATCTCGATATAATCTCCAGAGATGTCCTCGTCAATTTCTGCTTCGACGTCATCGAACTCAAGACTGATTTCATCATCGTCATCCAACTCCTGGTACTCGAAGTCTGGACTGAAGTCACCGTCATCGTCCAGTTCTTCCCAACTCGTTTTCAGAGTTACAAGAAAGCTAATCTTATCCAAATATCTCTTGACATCTGCCGCAAATGGCTTGGCCTTCTCAATCTCCTTGTACTGTACATCAGATAAGAACTTCCCTACATCGTCATAGTCCCAATGTTCGAGAATAGCTTTAATCTTCTTATTCAGAAGATCTACTCTTGCGTCCACTAGCTCGTACGCTAATTCTCGATCCATGGTGACCTTTACCATCGATGCCTAATAGGTCATTCTATAATTTAAACTCTTTTCAAACAACTGGAATTATGAAAACTTCTGAGCGATGAATCAAGCAAATATAATTGACAGAATAGGTTCTATAGTTTGGCATTTCGTCTGCTGATCCTTTCCTGAGAACTGTAACGCTCTTCAAGCCATGGATCTCCTCTCTGATGGTACCCTCTCACTTCCCAAAATCCACGCTCCCAGACGTCTGTGAATGTAATACGGTTCAACCACTTTACTGATTTCCAGAGATAAAGTTGGGGAACTAGAGAACGGAGCGGACCTCCGTGATCTGGCTCAAGCGGCTTTCCATCGTGCTCGTAAGCCAGCAGTACATCATTCTCTAGGAGATAACCCTCAGCAAGAGGCAGGGCTGTCGTATAGCCAGATTCAGCCTCAAAAGTCACGTACTTTGCTTCCGGTTTGGGTCTGACTATGTCCACAATTGTCTTGAAGGAAACTCCAGCAAATTTTTGGTCGAGGAGAGACCAAGTTGTGACGCAGTGCAGGTCATTGACCTGTTCCACGCGGGGGAGCTTGAGGAACTCCTCCCACGTCCACTTCATCGGATTCTCGACCAGACCATCCACCTTGATGTCCCAGTTTTTACCATCGAATTTCGGTGTAGACTCCGCTGAGAGGACAGGCCATCTCCGTGCAAGTCTTTGGCCCGGAGGTACTCTCTCTCTCTTCTCCTTTGCAGAGAGTGAACCGTACTCCTCGTAATCTGGTGCCACGGGAGTCTGTTTCTTGAAGGGATTCCGCATGGATTTACGACTGTTTTGACTTTAATAAGCATTTACACCAATGAGACTAACCGAAGAAATCGTCTAGAGAAGTCTGCTTGTTCATCGTCTCAATGCTCTCTGCAGTTGATCTTAAGAGGTTCTTGTACCTGTCAGCGTTGAAACCTCTCTCCTCGACAAGAAAATGCAGTATCCCTTCCACATCGTACTCTCCAAAGGAGAAGGTTACACCCTTCTTGACATTCGGATGCAGGAAGATGTCCCTTATTTCCTCATAATTATCAAACGGTACGGAGGACACTTTCTTCTCGTTCTTCCGAATGGTGAGAAAGTCTCCATGCTTTTTCAGGAACTTGAACGCAGTCTTTGCGCCCACACCTCTGAATCCATCCGGATTGAAATCAGTTCCCATCAATATCCCTAGGTCTATAAGTTGCTCTCTTGTGAATCCCAATCCCTTTTGCATCTTATCGAGGTGGATTTCTTGGGGATAGATCATCCTTACATGTCCAGATGGAAGTGTCCGCCTCCCTGAGATGTTAAGATTCCGTACCAAGATAGGGCCACCGAAGAGCAGGGAGTCATAGTCTTGACTCGCGACGGCGTAGACAGTTCCCTCCGATGCGATTTGAGCAGCCTGAGCCTCACCCTCTCCGGGGGCCTGAATTACCGGAATTCCCATGAGATCCAGAAGTTTCTTGGAGTCGTCTATCATATTAGAATCGAGGCGAGATATCCTCTGCCCAAGGCTTTTTGCCCGCTCCATATCCCCCATCTTCAGAGCTTCCTTGTACTCCTTCTCTGCCTTCTCCTTGATCTCGGATCTCCGTTCAATAGTCGATCTCTTTAGTTCATGAGACTTACCATCAAAAACGAATACTGGTTTCAGGCCCTTGGAGAGGAGCTGTGAGTTCCTCGTCAGAAGTCCAATTAGGTGGCTTGTAGTCCTACCTTCAGAGTCGGTGAGCGACATCCCCCTTGAGTCCCTGATAGTGGCAAGGAACTGGTAGAGGACATTGAATGCGTCGAATGCGAGAGACTTACCGCTGAAGTCTTCGACCTTTTTTTCCTCAATAATCGGTATTGTGCTCAACTCTTTGAGCACTGCCGAGAGGTTTGTAACTCCCATAAGACAGACAGTTCATCAGGATTAATAAGCACAGAGGAGAGGAGCAGGGACAATCCAACAGTTGATACGGAATCCGAAAGATGATTCAGCATTCGACTAATCGGGAAGTTCTAGAGCGTTTTTATACTATGATAGAAAAATGACAGTTGATGAAGTACCTTCCTCCAGAATCCGAGAGTGGAAACATCGAGTACAAGCTCACCCTCTCGGACAAGTTGGAGAATCGAGAGCGGATCGAGGAACTAGCTTCCCAGATGAGATACCGTCTCTTCGAAGGGAACGGGGAGGCGATATACTACATCGGGGTTACCGATGATGGAATACCCATGGGACTTCCAAGTGATAAACTACAGAAGAGCCTTGATGTCCTGCAGACAGTGGCTAAGCTCGCAGGAGCTACTTGTAGAATACTTAGAGAGGCAGAGGGGAAAGAAGGTACGATTGCCGAGATATATGTCGTACGGTCGAAGAACCCCGATGAGTTGCCAAATGACATCAGGATCGCCTCGACGGGTAACGTCGACGCGGGAAAGAGTACGCTCATAGGTGTCCTGCTCAAAGGGAAGCTAGATGACGGTAGGGGGGCGGCAAGGACCAACGTGGTACGATACCTCCACGAGCTAGAGTCTGGGAGAACATCTTCAGTCAGTGTCACGGTAATTGGTTACGATGAGAACGGGCAGATCGTGACACAAGACGAGGTCCACCCACCCACGGATCTGGAAATCCTCGAGCGGAGCGTGAAGACCATCACTTTCTTCGACCTCGCAGGCCACGAGCGATACCTGAAGACCACTGTATTTGGTCTCACCGGATTGCAACCTGACTTCGGGATGCTGGTTGTCGCGGCAAATCAGGGAGTACTCCAGATGACCAAGGAGCACCTCGGACTACTCATAGCCCTTCGGATCCCATTCTTTGTGGTGCTCACCAAGGTAGATATGACACCGACTAAGGTCGCGGAGAAGACAATGGAAGACGTAAGAAAAATCCTGAAAATCCCAGGTATATCCAAGATTCCCATGTTGGTGGAAGGTCAGGACGATGTCGTTCTGGCTGCAAGAAATATCAGCAGCGGAAATGTCGTACCTGTCTTCCAGGTGTCGAACAGCAGCGGGCAGGGTATGGAGAATCTCACGAACTTCCTCAGGTTACTACCCGTGAGGGAGACGGAGGTAGGAAAGACGGATGATCCGTTCAAGGCGTATATAGACGACATCTTCAATGTCTCTGGTGTGGGGACCGTAGTTACAGCAATGGTCTACTCAGGTACGGTCAACCAAAATGATCACGTCCTCATTGGCCCCTTCAGCGACGGCTCGTTCAAAGAGGTGAGGATCAAGTCAATACACTACAAACGAGTACCGACAAAGACAACAAGACCGGGAAGAAACTACACCTTCGCTCTTGCCAAATTCAAGAAATCTGATGTCAGGAAGGGGATGATCCTTCTCGGAAAGGAAGATAAGCCGGGATCAGTGTACAGATTTGAGGCAGAGGTCTATGTCCTCTACCACTCAACCACTATCAGGGTTGGCTACTCACCAGTGGTCCACATCAAGTCTATCAGGCAGAGTGCGAAGATCATAGAACTTGACAAGAAGTACCTCAGAACTGGTGACAGGGCGAAGATTACATTCGAGTTCCTATACAGACCTGAGTACATACAAGAAGGTTCACGAATAGTGTTTCGAGAGGGAAGAACGAGGGGTATTGGAATCGTTACAAAGCTGTTAGAATAGCTAGATGAGAACTGTACTCCTAAAATGAATCCTAGAGGATTTTCCTATTTGCATTAATATCAGGAGTTTCCAGTCCAAGATTCTGGCAAATCTGATCAATCTCCTTATAGTACCTATCTCTCATGGTCACATTGTCCCACCTTTTGATACCCAGCTCGACCGCTAGTTGCGCATTCTTCGATTCACTGTGACCAAACATGTCGAGTGCTCTCGGTACCCAGAAGTCTACCGCTTCCTGTGCAGTTTCCTTGTTACCTGGGTAGTTGTCGTCAGTGATGATTTTCTTCAGTCCATTATACCCGAATCCGATGTGGAGTTTCTCCTCATTGAGCATCAGGGGCATTTGTCTGGCTAGTGGTGCATAAGAACACTCGTGAAATGCCTCCAGTTGATAGATACCCACTCTGTCCACAAGGCAAGTGAATGCTACGACGGATTCCCAATTCTTGAACTCAATGTTGAAAGAGTCTAGTGTATGCTCTCCGATTTTACGGGAGAGAACCTTCTCGACCATCGCCTCGCCCTCCGGACCGAATTCCTTCATAAGCCGGGTCATCGTGAGACCGTGCCTGACCTCATCTGTAACGATTCTAGACAGAATCCATTTGTCCTCTGCAGTGGGGGCCTTCTCCTGCCACTCAAGGTGCTGCTGGACACTCGCGAACTCCGTGTCGGCTTGAACAAAGAGCATCTTCTTCAGTAGACTGGCATATTCCTCAGGAAGCTCTTCTGGGGTCTCAAATTTTCGTAGCTTTGCGTACTTACCTTTCTTGATATTTCTGGTACTCATTGTTCCTAAATTGATATAAAATTAGTAACTTAATAAGATTTGGTCTATCCGAAACCGCTCACAAGCTTGGAAAATGTAATCTGTATAGTGAATATCCCCCTATCCCACAACTTCACTCCAAAATCTTCATAAGAGAGAACATATCTATTATCTTTGTTTAGAAGGAGAATACATAGTTGGGGAAGACAATAGTAACGCACTCATACAAAGGTGGAACTGGGAAGACCCTGTTTACCATGAACTTAGCCGCCCTACTGGCTCTCAAGGGCTACAGGGTTGTGGTCCTGGACATGGATCTGAGTGCACCTTCTATCCACTCATTCATCCCAAGGGAGATGTTAGATGTATTCCCCAAAGTCAACGACTCACTACTCAAGGACGTATCGATCCAAGACACCTTGATGGATCTCAGTGAGTACATCAACTGTTCAGGTAAATTATGGATTGGTGTATCCTCGAACAAGACAGAGGACATCTTGAGGATTACTAGACGCACCGCGAAAGAATTTAACCAAGACGCCTCCAAGCTCTTCAATTGGATAAGCACCCTGAAGTCAAATCCTTACAATGCAGACTTTGTCGTCATCGATACCTCACCAGGGATCACCTTCACCAGCATCAACAGCATCGCTACTGCAGACATCGCTTACATCCTCTTCAGGGTTTTAGAAGCCGACATTGCGGGAACAAAGGAGATGCTTGATGGTCTTCATACCAAGCTTGGATGTGAGATCAGATTGGTCCCGAATCAGGTTCCAGAAAGCTACCTCCATAATGAGGAGTCTAGGCAGGGGATAAGGGAAGTATTAGAGCAGTCATTTGAGATCGGGGTAATTCAGGACCTCCTGTTAGACACGATGATACTGCAGGAGTTAGACATCAGTAGAAACGAGATCCAGAGTTTACTGGATAAGTCTGATCAGAGAAGGAAGATATTTGTGACAAGCAATAAGTATTCAGCTTTTAACGAAGCATTGGAGCTCCTCTGCAATAAACTTTTAGAGAGCTGATTGGCTATGTTTGTTTCTATATCCCAAGATCCAACTCGAATCTCTCAAGTGATTGTCTCATTAATTGAGTGAAAGCACTTTTCTCTTCCTCCACGTTCCCAAACTTGTAGTTAAGAGACTCCATAGATCCAGGATTGAGAGAACCATATGCGAATAGCTCCTCGAAGGCAGAATAATACTTCCTGAATGACTTTTCAAGACCTTCCCTGCTGCCGAGTAGAGAGTCTCCCTTGAGAATTTCCTCAACACTGTTTACACCAAAATCGAGATGCAAGGTCTCCTGTAGGAGGAAGTTTCTAGCTAGCTCGCTAATCTCGGTAATATTACAGTTCTCCATTACCCTGAGATTGATGGAATCTATCTGTGAGAGAACCGTAGCGACCATCACGACGTCATCCCAAGTCTCCAGTTTCCTGTTAAACACTCCGATCTCATGGGAACCAAAGGGTTTATTCTCCAGCTTCTTCTGAAGATCAGTGTTACCAATCTGCTTGAACAATCTAACAATCTGCAAGCCGTGACCTACCTCATCGGTCACCATCCTTGCCGTTCTCCACCTCTGTTCTGAACTGGTATTGTCCTTAGATTGCCATTCAAGGTAAAGATTGTAAAATCCGTACTCGACGTCTCCCTGTAGATAGAGAATCCGCTGGATGTAGTCCAATTCATCTGTGGACAGGTCCTTGATCGATTTGGTCATTACTCTAGGGAAATATCAGGAGTACTAAAAACTATCGAGACATATAGCGAAATACCACAAGCTAGGAATTCCTCAGTCTCTTAATATCCTCGATATAACTGTCGATAATGTCTTGACCTTGCTCAAGTTTCTGCATGTCATCAGCTATGTTCTTCACCCTGTCAAAATGGTCGACAATCCTAAGTTTGAGATCAGTAATGACTGAATTGAGATACTTAAGCTCACGCTCTTGGCAGATTATCTCTGCGTTGTCCAAGAGATCCAGAACCTTGTCGAAATCCCCTGTCAGCAATTTGAGTTTACCCTTGAAGATTAGTGATTCTACGACGACAGTGAATGAGCGGCTCTTCCTTCCGATTCTCTCCATCTCGTTCAGAAGGTCCTTGATCTCGTTGAGGATGTATTGTTCCGGACCAACGGAGGAGAGCTCAAGGAAATAGATCTCGATGAGGTACTTTAATGCCTCTAGTCTGATCTCAAAATCAAGCATTTGCATTTCCAAAATCTTCTCAAAGTGCCCCCTAGCTACCACCTTGTTAACAAGTCTCTTGCCGTGATAGGCTATGATTCCCAATGTCAGCTCATATCTCTGCTTGATGATCTCCAAGTCGGAACTCATAACCAATTCATATAGTTCGGCCCTGTTTCGCTCGACAATATCTGTTTTTCCCATGTAGATAGCCACATTGGTCATGAGATGAAGTACGTTTGCGATATCGATCTTCGAGCCAAGTTCCTTGAATATTGCGTAGGAGTTCTGCATCATCTCCTCAGCAGTTGAGAGATTCCCCAGTTTGAAGTACAGATCTCCAAGATTCAACAGTGTGCTAGCGATACCTTTCCTGTACCCCAGATTCTCCTTGATCTCAAGGCTAAGTAGATAGTAGTCAAGAGCATTATCAAGTTCTCCCAGAAGACTGTAGACATGACCGATGTTGTTCTGAAGCATGGATTTGTAGTAAGGATTTGAATCTCCGATTAGTGACAGGGCATTGTTGTAATACGACAGAGCACGATGCAGCTCCCCCTCGTTGTGATACAGAAGCCCAATATTTCCCAATGTCCCTGCGACATCCTCTGTTAGACCTCTACGCTTGAAGTGGAAGATAGATCGTTCATAGTGATCAAGAGCCATTTCACGATCACCAGTACTAGCGTGTGCAATCCCAAAGATGTTGTGAATAACCGCTATGTGAGCAGCGGAATTCTGGACTTCCTCCTTATCCAGACTCTTGAGGAGACCAATGATTTTGTCGTGAAGAGCAAGTACGTCCTCGCTCAGTCCCAGTTTGTCCAGACAAACGAGGTACTCAGAGTAGGTGAGTAGCAAGTGTTGGGACGATTCCGACTCTTCCACAATAGAGACAGTCTCCCGCGCATGGTCAATCGCTTCGTCGTACCTTTCCTCCAGTCGGAGGATGTAACATTCAGCAATTCTCTGGAGGATATGTGCCCCAGGCTGATCAATCTGAGGAATGAGTTCCCGAGCTTGGCTATACTGACCTTCTGCAGCCAATTCGATCACGTCCCTGAAAAGCACAGAACTGATAGATTCTCATAGGCTATAAATAGATCGAATTACAAAGGGACTACATCAAAGTTGAACCTTGGATAAGTCGGAAGTGAAGATCACCCTTGCATCAAGTGGGATCAAACCCTTGTCCGTCACCCTCAAGGGA
The DNA here is from genome assembly GCA_027077875.1 of Candidatus Heimdallarchaeota archaeon. Classification (GTDB taxonomy): domain Archaea; phylum Asgardarchaeota; class Heimdallarchaeia; order Heimdallarchaeales; family Kariarchaeaceae; genus S139-21. The sequence goes on along the minus strand of JALWRB010000002.1, from coordinate 228 downwards.
TTTATGTCGATCTCGGAGATAACCCCTTCGTACTTATTGCTGATCGTGGACACTGTGACTAAGAACTCCGCTAGCTCCCTTCGGTTTGTGGCAGGTAGTCCCCGGGGACCGTTCAACAGATCTTGATTCTTGATTGAGTCTATCATGAGCTCAGCGTCGCTCATACTCAGGGGTGACGTCCCAAAGGTCACGTCCTTGAGGATCTCGACCAACGTACCTCCGACACCG
>JALWRB010000001.1 GCA_027077875.1 Candidatus Heimdallarchaeota archaeon | reverse complement strand
GGAATACCGGCCCTTATACCCTCAACCACGACGTCTCTCCACGAGTCAAGGCAGGACAGCACCTCCTTCCTGAAGTAGTCAGCGAGGAGGATGGATCTCAGATCTCCTTCCCGGTCAAAAGCGGCCTTGATCTCACCTAGGAAGACCGAGCGGATTATGCAGCCACCCCTCCACATCAAGGCTATGCTCCCGTAGTCAAGATCCCAGCCATACTCCTTTGCCGCCTCCCGCATGAGCGAGAATCCTTGGCTATAGGAGATGATCTTCGAGGCGTAGAGTGCTTTTTCGAGTTTATCGATAAACTCCTCTTGGTCCAGCTGTGGCCGGGCCTTCGGGAGGGCATATGTCCTCGAAGCGACCACCCGCTCTTCCTTGAGAGCGGATAGGCATCGCTGGAAGACCGCCTCACCTATGAGGGTGACCGGTATCCCGAGGTCGAGGGCAGATATCGCAGTCCACTTACCAGTGCCCTTCTGCCCAGCCGTGTCGAGGATCTTCTCCACCAGTGGTTCCCCGTCGGTGTCCTTAACTCTGAGTATCTGTGCAGTGATCTCGATGAGGTAGGAGTCCAACCTCCCGGAGTTCCAGCGATCGAAGACATCTGCGATCTCGTCACTATCCATACCGAGCATGTCCCTCATCATCTGGTAGCTCTCGATGATCAGCTCCATGTCACCGTACTCGATGCCATTGTGAACCATCTTGACGTAGTGTCCAGCACCGTCGGAGCCGACCCATTCGCAGCAGGGACTACCATCCTCTACCTTCGCTGCAATGTCTTGGAAGATGTTCTTGACCATCGGCCATGCTTCAGGATGACCACCTGGCATGATCGAAGGACCGTACCTCGCGCCCTCTTCTCCCCCGGAGACACCGGCTCCGATGAACCTGATACCATGTTCACGAAGGTGCTTAGACCTCCTGATCGTGTCATTGAAGTTTGAGTTTCCACCGTCTATGAGGAGGTCACCCTCGTCGAGGTGAGGGAGGATCTGGTCGATGAAGGCATCGACAGGCCTGCCCGCTTTGACCATGAGTAGCACCTTCCGAGGGGTGCTCAGTGCCTTGACGAATTCCTCGATACTGTGGGTTCCGACTATCATGTCAGAGTCCGTCCCCTTGACGAACTCGTCGACCTTTGAGGTCGTTCGATTGTAGACCGCTACGGAGTAACCATGGTCAACCATGTTCAGCACGAGATTCTGCCCCATGACAGCCAGGCCAACCAGACCGATATCTGCTTTCAACTTAATTGCTGATTCTCACTTCGGTATTATTTATTTTGGATCAGGACAGGAACATCACGGAGCGAACACTTTATTTCTCCAGTTGGAATAGGGAACTTATGGACACAGTCGTTATCGACGGGGTCGAGCTTCACCTCTCACCCCCGACGGAGTTCGAGGCAAGGTGGATTGGACAGCGAGGCGTGCAGGAGCAGTTGATCGCTGCATGGCTCAAATTGCAGCAGGACGATCTCCCTCTCACCCCGAGGGTGATAGGTCCTCCTGGTGTGGGGAAGACCACCATGGCCTACGCCACCGCCAAGCAACTGGGGAAGCAGACCTACTTTATGCAGGCGACGATGGACACGAGACCAGAGGATCTGATCGTCACCCCCGTGATCTCCGACGACCAGAAGATCAAGTATGTCGCCTCACCCATCGTGAGCGCGATGCTCAGGGGTGGTGTGGTGATCCTTGACGAGGGGAACAGGATGGCGGAGAAGTCGTGGGCTTCTCTCGCACCGCTACTTGATCAACGGAGGTACGTCGAGAGCCAGATCGCGGGGATTACCATCCGTGCCCACGAGGGCTTCAGGTTGGTGACCACGATGAACAACGACGCGTCCACTTTCGAGCTCCCCGAGTACATCATCTCACGGCTGCAGCCAGTCATCGAGCTGGACTACCCCACCGCAGAGGAGGAGCGGTCGATCCTCAAGTACAATGTGCCCTTTGCCCCCGATGAGATCATTGACCAAGTTGTGGCATTCCTGCAATCCGCCCATCTCGACGACAAGCCCTACACCGTAAGAGGAGGTATTCAGATGTTGAGCTACACGCTCAAGCTGAAGGAGGTGACCAAGGCACCGATCGAGAACTGTTTGATGAACGCGGTGCTACAGGTCTTCGGTGACGATGCCATGAACTACATCTAGGTGAGACTATGAATCTACCGGAGGAGATCCCAAGGGTCGAGCTGATCAGGATGAAGCTGGGGGAGTCCACACTTAGGATCCTCCCGAGTGTCCATAATTCCCTCCACTTCTGCAGGCTCGACGAGTTGCTCGAGGGTTCACCCCACCTATTGCTGGAGTTCCCAGAGCAGCTTGAGAGGAAATTCTTCCAAGCGGTTGAGCGTCTGCCCATCCCCACGCTGATCTACAGCCCCCTCTTCACAGGGAAGATGTCGCCTGTCGCAAACATCGTCTATGCCGTACACCC